>RGPS01000140.1 GCA_010084195.1 Terriglobia bacterium | reverse complement strand
GGTTCCTGATTTGAGTCTTGCGTTGGCGTCTTGTGTGCTTGTGACCAGTGGCGGCGACGTGTATGAGGTCGTGAGCCAAGTGAGTCCGGGTGAGCTTATCTTGACTCCTGCGATGGATTTTGGTCCCTTGGGGTGGGAGATCCGAGAGGCTTTTCCGAGCACCGTGTTTGATCCGGGTCTTGTGGCGGATCAGCAATTTGTATCGGTTCCTACGTGGGCAGGTGGTGTTGCACCATTTGCAGTCCGGGTCGTGACGCCATTGGCAAGTCCAGTGGCGGACTTGTCACGGTCTGATTTGACCCGGAGTGTGCGTTACGCATCAGCGGCGTCTGCGGATCAGCCTTTGAATTTGCTGGTTCGGGGTGTGGCGTTGGAGGGCGAGATCGCACCGATCATGGCATTGCCTGCGTTTGCCATGGGGGATTCGCATTACCATATGAGCTTGCCGGGGCAAGTTTATTTCAGCTTGCGAGTCGTAGGGGGCACGGTTGAAGTCGTGGTTGCCTTTACGGTGGGTGGTCCTCCAGCGGGCGTGATCGAAGTTGGTGTTTTTGGTGGGGCGATCAGTGGTCAGGTGCGGGTTGCGGCGGACTTGGTTTCGGATCAAGAGGGTCTGGTTGTCCTGTATGACCAGCAATTTCTGCCTGCTGTTTCGATCACTGAGGCAGAGGGTGATGTTCTTACGGGCGCCTTGAACATCCCTGCGCTTTTTGCTGGCCGGGATCTATTCTTATCCGAGCGATACGAATCCCCGAATGTCATCTTGAATCCGATCAGCGGGGCTTTGAATTTTCCGGCACCGATCAAGGCGGGTCAATATGTCGAGGCCCAGTATTACTCGACGAATACGGCGGGCTTGGAGAAGACGAGCGACCTGATCACAGAATTTTTGTCAGTCCCAGTTCGACTGGAGACGGCAACACGGGTGTCTTCGCGGCTATACACGTTTAACCCAACGGGTCTGGCTTATGACACACGCGCGGAGCCTATGATTTGGGTTGGCGTGGAACAGCAGAACTACTCTGGTCAGATCGTAGCCACGGTAGACGGTCCTGCGGGACAGATTCATTTTGCCTATGATGTGGATCCCGCCGATGCCGTTCAGATTACGTATGCCGTCTTGAATTGCCCAAGTAACAAGGGATTGCAGACGTATTCGGTCACGTCTCCGCCGGTGTGGCAGCCGCCGTTCTGGTTGAGCGCAGGTCAATCTGTTTTCGTCCTTGAGGGAGACAGGACGGACGTTGTTTATCCGGGTGGCGTCGTTCTGGTGGGCGGGGCGTTTACGGCGAATATCTTGTCCGTCACGCTTTTACCGGGTGGCAGCACGCAAGTAGAGATAGACCCTGCGCCAACGAACGAAGTGGGCAGTCGGGCACCGGGGCGCGATCCCGGGTTGCTTGTTTCTTCGGGGGTCTTGACTACGGGGTTCATGTTGAGCGTGCCCAATTACTTTTTGGGTGCGGGCGTGGGTGCAATGCAGGTCCGTTTCTTCGGGGACTTGACGCAGTTCGCACGTACACTGCATTTGTTGGAGTTGGACGGCACGCCCTTTTTGATTTCGGGTTCTAGTCTGTCGGATGACGGCAGATACACCTTGATCAACATTGCGGTGCCGATACAGCGAGACATCGTGAGTGGTGTGCCCGTTCGTATATCCGCACGGCAGGTATATCTCCCGGAGCCATCGAAATTTGCGTTGCCGGCATCGATTGTTCCAGGTACCGATGTGACGCTGATCTTGTTTCCTGCGGACTCAGGCATCCCGGGGCGCGTGCTTGTCGTAGACTCGCAGTATGTCGTGGACGGTAACGGGTCAATTCAGTTCCAGGCCCCGATTCTGACGACCCTACTGCCCGGAGAGCGGCTTTTCGCAAGCTACACAAAATCTCGTGTGGTCGCTCCGATCATCATTGACGATGCGGTCGTGTCGCCGAAATACAGCGCGGACTACTTGGCGATCACGCAACCTTCGATAGCCAATGGTTTGCTTGATGGGGTGCTCCGGGGGAAGTTCTTCTTATACGACCCCGAGATTTTCACGCTCTCATTGCAAGAACTTGTGGACTATCTGCCTGTCGTTCAACTCGATGCGGCACGACGCCCTGAGAATCCGGAGGACACAGCGACACCTTTGGTCTTTCCGCAAGGCACAACGGGTTTGACTGGAATCCAAGGATCGAATGCACGCAATGAGGCATGGAATGCCTTGAATCTTGATGCCGGGGCTCGGGTTTTTGTGACCCTGTTCAATGATGTCATCGTGCCCTTTGAGCAGGTGCTTGAGACGATTGATGGTCGTCTGATTGGGGACCGTGACGGCAAGCTGAAGTTTTACGTCGGGTCAGATGCCGTGTATCCCGATCCCGGTGGTGTTTTTACAATCACATCGCATCTATCCCCTCGGATCGTTTGGGGGGACATTATGAGCGCGTGGTCTGACACGACCGGCTGGGTGTTTAAAACGACGGACTTGATCTACGATCCACGAACGATCTCAGAGTCCGGTGTCAATCCGGGTCAGCCTGTGGGTACGACGCCCACCAGTGATGTTTTAGACGAATTTGTGGCGAGGCAGCGTCAGTATCAACGTAATGATATCGACGACGTACTTATGACTTCGTTCAAGCGAACGTCACATGGCGGGGTTTTGAGCTTTTTCCCGGTGATAGAGTTCAAGGGCAATTTCCAATCGGCATGGCAGCCCAGCAACCTGTCCCGGCTGTATCCCGAACAAGCTCGGTACTTCACGCGCCTGTTGCCGGGTCTCGACGCCGAGATAGACCCTATGACAAACGAGGTTCTTGACCCGGGTTTCTACTCCGCAGGACGATTGGCAATGGTTCCCGGGCCTTTACCCGGTGTGCCGCAGCTAGACTTGGCCAAGACCCGCAATAAAGTCATCGGCCAAATTGCGAATCCGGTTCTTGGTGAGATTGAGAACATCTCCGACACTACGGCGAATGATCGCGGACCAAGAGCCCGTGTTTGGGCCTATTATCCAAATGGTGACGCAGCATTGGACGCTGCGTTAAGTGTCACGACGGTTGGCGCTGCCACGCTGGTCTTGACCCCGCAATGGATTCCAGATTTTGTTCTTAATCCCAACACGGGTTTTCCTGACATATCACAACTTATCACTAACGGCGGCGGGAATCCTGACTGCAACTCCGGTGATCCCGCGATTGCCTCCCCAGGATTCAAGCCCGGCGATCAAATCCTACTCGGTAACCCCAACGGCACACTCCGTACCGTTAACGGCCCGTCCCTCGGCTTGGGCCTCGGATATGCGGCTGTGTATGTCAAAGACGTACAGGTAGGGTGCGTCATTCGTTTGGAGACGCTGAGTATCAGCCCGCTAACAGGGGCACAAATCACCATGTCGGATCCTGACACGGGTGGTTTGTTGACGTTCGCTCCGGGTCAAGGCGATACGATATACACGCCGACTTCGCAGGCCGTGATAGATCCGTCCAGCGTGAGTGATCCAGTCACGTTGGCGGATGCGGCGAAGCTGATCCGCGCAAATGGCGATTATCGGATACAGTCGGACTTGAAAGTGCGTCGTAAGACGGGCGCCCTGGTTGACGCCAGTTTGCCCGTCTTTGAGGACATCTGGTCTTTGCCGATCCAGGATTGGATGGGGCAAAATCCGCCGAAGCCTGGGACATGCATCGAAGGCGTGGTGGACTTTAACAACACGTATCAAAACCCGGCAGAACTGCCGGCCCTGTTCGGCGGCATTCAGGACGACTCTGGGGATACCCAGATACCATTCCTGGCTACGGACAATACGGAGATCCGGCTGTTGCAGCAGGCCGCAAGGCTTTTTGGCGGGCTTTTCACGGATGACTTTGTCGGCACGCAGGCCGCATATCCAGATGAGATTGCCATTGCGGACGGGGCTGTTTATGGGGCCGTGACGGGGGGCATATATGAGCCCGGTGTGCTTTACACGTCGAGCGATCTTGCCCCGACTTGGACGCCCGGTTCAGGCGTTGGCCCCGCACGTCCCTATGACCTCTTGCTGGTTCAGACGGGCCAGAGTCCAATAGGCATTACAGGAATTCAAACGGTCGGCGCTGTCGGGTCTGGCGCGATAGAGCCCCCACGATTTGTCACGATGACAAATCGTGGGGATACACACAGATATACAGCCCGAAATCTTTTTGGATATGTCGCCCCTGGGGCAGGTGTTTATGGGCTGTATTTCACGGAGAATCTGGCACTCGGCATCTACACCGTCACGTTTGACTTCTTTGTATCCAGCATAGTCCTGGACGACGGCAGCAATACGGGTTCAGGCGGCATCGCAGCCATCCTGGGGAACACGGGCAACGTCCTGCGTATTGATTTTTACAGCCAAGGTGCAGCGGTGCCCTTTGTGGACACGTATCAGGGATCATTGACGATCCCCTCGGCCCTCGCAGGTGGCACAGCGTACTTCTGTGATAAAACGGGTGCGATCAGTCCTGTTGTGATGACGTCTCCAGTGAGCTTCATTGACTCCAACCATTTTGCCATCGCGTCTGGTACGTCTTTCCAAGCGGTCATGGGGCTGACACCGGGTACAACCTATGACTTTACGGTGACCATCGACACCTATGTCGACAGCACCACGGTGTCCTACACGGCAGGGCCGCCTTTGTCCGTGGGCTCTGGCGCCGGGACACAAACGGCATCGATCAATGCGGATCGACTCACGTTCGATGAACGAGTGTCTTTTGCGTCCGCAAAGCCTCGGGGCACATTGCCCCGTAACAGTGATCCCGCCTATGACCTGTCTTTCCAATTGGACGTGCATGAGAGTCCGGTAGGGTCGTCCGCTGCTGCATCAAGCGTCAATGGGCCTTTCTCTGTGAATTCAGGTGCCCCGCTGACCTTTGTTTCTCGCAGTTACGGAGTTGGCACATTCACCCCCGCGTCAAGTCCCGGTGCGGGCGATGAATTGGGTTCCGTTCGCGCGATGGCTTGGGAAGGCGCAGGCAATTCCCCAATTACGGGCACGGGATTGATTGTTTCCGTGGCCGCGTCCTGCGACTCAAACGAAACAAACGGACCCATTTTGTCTGGTACGGGGGATATGCCCGACCCCGCAGCCCCCTATGCGACGGAACAGTTGACTTGGATCGAAAACATCTCGACGACTGCGGGTGGGTTCTCCAACGTAGAACCCGGTGACGTTGTAGTAGTAGATTCGGGGGATTCTGCGGGGACCGGGGCGGTCAAGGCAGGCAGTTATCTCGTGCGCCATGTTGTCGCCCCAAATGCGGGCGCAATACGCTTAATTTCTACGACAAGTGTTGCGGGCAGTAAGTCCTCATTGGACTTGAGGTTCCCACTAATTCGTAGTTTCGACCTTGCGGGTGGCTCCCTGGTTGCTGGGGCTGTATCCCCCGTCAAATATTCACCGACGGGGTGTGGATTCCCAACATCGGGGATGATCTATGTCCTGCGTAAGAATGTCTGGACGACATGGAGCGGTGGGGTTTACACGATTGACCCTGAGTCCGTGTACGCACTGGTGTATGGCGCAGTGGTCTACGATGCCACGACAAAAACCGCCACATTCACGCTGACCGGAGCAGGATTCGATGCGGTCGGCACAGCCTTGTCGTCAGATCAAATTCAAGCCGGTGTCCGGGTTGGGCATCAGCTTTCCGGTATGACGTACTTCGCCATCGGTCAACTCGCCCCAGACCTACCGGATAATAATCTGGTAGGTCTGGGGGGTCTTGGCGTTGCCGGCGTAGTCTTTTTGACCGCAGGAAACCAGCAGATTTCGGGCGCCCCGGTTGCCTATCAGTCATGGAACACCGGAAGCGTACCGGCTTTGGTTGAAGACCTGACGGGCGCCGGACCCGGTGCGCCGGGTGAAGTGGCAGTCATGGTGCCGGATCCGAGCAACTCGCAGAGCTTCTACCCGGACCCACAAACGATCATTTATGGACGTGTTGCCCCGAGCCCCGTTCAAGGTGTTGCGGCGCATCTTGATATGACCTTTGTGACTTGGGACAACGTCCATTTCTCAGGGGCAGCACCCGTAAATATCTTGTATTGCCTCCTGCCCGGGGACGAGATCGCGTTCGCGATGGATCTCACGCTTGCGGTCCCGGGCTTTGCTGCAATTGGCGGGTTGTTCCTGGAGCCGTCTTTCCCGATGCCCGTGGGAGATTTGGGCAGCGGCAGTCCGCATGTGGTCACGGCATCGAATAGCACTTCCGCCGTGGGTATCCGCAAGTATGGGGATTTTGTCGTCGGCGGCACACAGGAGACTGTCGGATTCACGGTTCGACGGATTCGTCGTTTCCATGACGTGCAGACACGCTTGGCTAATGTTCTCGACCCCTTGCGCTTCGTCTATGAGACGCGACGGGGGACGGTAACTGTTCCTATTGTAACCCCGACGACGAGCGTGACATTCTCGTCGGGAACGAATCTCGGATTTTTTGATGACCCCAACGTGGGGTGTCTGTCTCCAGGAGCTACCCTGCGTGTTCTGGACGCTAATGGGGATCTGTTGGATCAGGCTGAAATTCGTACTGCAACGTCCCCTACAACGTTGCTTCTGCGAGAACCTGGGTTGACGGCAAATTTGGCAACCGCTGTGGCATTTGAGGTGTACCTCACTACGCCCCTCGTGCCGCATGAACAGTCATGTGCGCAGCTTCTCGCCCAACTGACGAACCCCCTGGGTGGTGGATCTGTGATCTTCCGTCGCAGCGTGGACTATTCGAGTTATCCGTTTGGAGTTGGCGGGGTCGTGGCATCCCCGAACGAACTCACGGATTCGGACCTGGGGGATCTGACTATTGTTGCGGGAGACTACATCCTGATTGACCCGGCAGGTTCACTTTACACGCCGGGTGAAAAGGGGGCACGGCCTTTAGGAGATACGGCTGTTACAGGTAGGGCCGCGTATCTTGCCGGTGGTCCCGGGGCTTTGGACGATAACCGTGGGTTTTATCGTGTCGTTAGCCAAGCCGGCGATACGATCACCGTGTCGGGGGTTTCAAAATTCTGTGGGGCCGAGCCCACGGGCGGAGACGATGTTATCTATGGTAACGCTGGCGCTGAATATGCCGTGCTGCCTACGATCCATGCGTCCGCCGTGCCCGAAGGGGCCACTGAGGGGCAACAGACCCTTCGGATTACGGCGGCTGCGGCGGTCACAGGGTCATTCAATGCCCGTGTCGGTGTGGACGCCACACGTTCGATTGAGCCCTTTGGTTATCAGGTGATTCGACCGGCGTCAAAAGTCTTCGGGTCACAGGAGTCCATTGAAACGGCGCTCTTTATGCGTGAGCGTATGCTGACTTGGATCGAAGTCATGCGTGCTTGTTACGGTCGAGGCGGGAATTACTATGTATTCCAGCGGGGCGACTACATTGCAGACCTGCCCAACCCAACGGACGAATTCTTGGGTGCTGGCGTGTTCACCAACGCCATCATTCTAGGATTGCAGGGGTTGGTGGGTGAAGCCCCATTCTCCAACGACCATGATTGTCTCTCGGTCTTGGATCGGCGTCTTTGGATCAACGACACGGCATTGGATTTTGAGAGCCCTACAGGCGTTGCCCCATTCTATTCCGAACTGGCAACCAACAGTCTTGGACAACGGCCCGTGCTTCCGGATGCCATTGCCGATGTGCTACGTTCTGTAGACGATCTGTATGGGGCACGCTATGCGTGGATTGCATACCGGACGAATCGGTCCACGGGGTCGTCCGTTGTCGCTCGCCGAGCATTTGACCGGATCGCGCAAGTCGAGCGGGATCAGCGAAATGCAATCCGGCGCAGTCGCTAGGCATTAGTACGGCTATCTATAGCCTTTTGCCGTAGCGGATACGAAGAGGTCACTCATGTCTGAAAGTCTTGGGAATGGTGTCAGCCGCACTCTTTCCGCAAAAAATCGAGCATTTCGTGGATGCGTATTCCAAGCATTCAAGCCACCGCTTGATTCGGAGTTGAACCTCGTCAGCGGCATTTGCAACGAAGACCTGACGAATTTAGTGCGCTCTCAGGCGCACAGCGGTTTTTTTGCGGACCCGATACGGGCGAATAGTGACTTTTCCACAGAGCCGTCGTTCTCGAACAGCTTTCTGTTCGGCGATGCCCCTATAGGCTACGACGCACCAGTTCTGTGGGCAAACGTCAACGGTTGGATTATCCCGGTCACAGGCACGGCATATTCGGGGATTGCGAACAAGATCAATCTGTATCCGCCCCCGTCGAGCGATACCCGTATTGATTTTGTGTTCCTGGAGGCGTGGTTGACAACCATCGCACCCAACCCGAGTACGATTGACAAGCCCACTGCCAGCACGATCTACAAGTATGGGAACGTCAAATTCGGGGGGACCAATATCCCCGATGACATGCAAGACCCGGCCATGGGTTTTGAGACTACAAGGCGGGTTCAGCTTCAGTATCGTATCCGCGTGTACGGCAGCGGCACGGGACTTGGCGCAAGCATCGATCTGTCTACTTATCCTGATGGCCTTGATAGTCCTGCGGTCAAGGGCCAAGGTACGGCGGCATCCCCGGTAGCGGCATACACTTGGACGAATATGCGGGACGCCTTGGGCGACCCAGGACTTTGGCGCGCGGGTGACGGAGACGCGAATAACGATCTCGGGACGGTTGATGGGTACACCTATGCCATCCCGATTTGCGCCGTGTTTCGTCGAAACACGGGCACCTTCGTTGCGCAGCAGGTCGGTGGTAACGCGAATCAAAATGGGGCCTTCAATCGGAACCCCTACTCCCTCGCCATTTCGGACCCCGCCGAGGCCGTTCGAGTCTTCACGCCCGTGCTTATCACGGGCAATTTGTCCGCGTCCGGTACAGGCGCTATTGCAGTCACGGGGCTCGCGAATTCCGGATTGGACAATGCCGACCTGTATTCAGGTGGCTCCGTTTTCTACACCCTTGATGGTGAAGTCATTGAAGTCAGCGCCGCAAATGCAAGCGCAGGCACGATGACGATTGCATCCCGGGGTCGTCTCGGCACGCAGGCCGCCCCCCATGATGCCGGGACCGTCTGGCAGTTCTATTGCTTCCGTCCCGATGGCCTTTTTGCGGACCAGATCGCCCCAAGTGACATTCTTGACTTACGCCGGTCCATCACCCTCGGGGAATGGGATTACAGCCAGCTACTCCTACACAACCTCGGGCAGTTGTTCAACAACCGCTTGCGATCAAGTTATAAGCAATCCGGTGTGTCCGATACCGAAGGAACCGTGATCCCTGAAGTCGCCACGTTCCCTGCAACCTCGGTGTCCCCCGTTCCAAATCAAACAGAACAGGTAGACTCTCCCGATGGCATCCGGGAGGTCTTTTCCGATGCCGTGGTTGTTCAACACGGAATCCCGGTCATTCTGAAGCCCGAAGATGCCGGGGGCGGGGCTGCCCCCGTCCAAGTGCCCGACTTTACGTCGGGTGCCTATACTTGGGGCACCGCTGCGGGTTTCCAGCCTAGTGGCTGGCAGCCCACGAATGATGGCTTCCAAAACGGCACCGTGATCAATTTGTTCATCGGTGGGGCTTCTGGTAACGACGGTGCCCGGAAGTCCGCTGGTGGCGCCCGCACGGTGCGCTTTGCAACCCCCCGTGAACTTTGGGTCAATGGGGATGTCAGTGCCGTTGGTAAACGGACTCCATTTACCCTCCGATTCCTGGGTGCAAGCACCGCTGCTGACGATGGCCTTTTTTGTGAACCCGCTGCGGCAGGCGAACCCACGGCAAAGCATCCTGGGCCGATGTATCCTTTACCGCAGTTGAATTTCGAGTACCCATTCATCGTACTCGGCGGCATTGTTCAAAATCTACTGCGGAACACCTCCGTAGAGGTCCAGGATAGCAGCAGCACCTCGACAGGTTACTCTGAGATTCGTATCCCAGGTCTGAATTTCAACGCCAGTGGCGATTGGTTCGATGCCTCAAATTTGCTCGACCCGACCCTGGTCGCGTACCCCGTACTTTATGGTAAGCGCACACTGTATGACATGATCACGAAGGGCGGCACGGACTTGTCTGGCGCCTCTTCGGAACTATATCTGGTACTCACCGGGGATACGGTCAACACGGGTAATTGCGGCGTCTTCCGCGTCATTGGCGCTGGAAACACAACCGGACTGTATTCATCCGCCCCTGGTACAGCGGTCAACTCTCTTGTCGTAGAAGGCATCCAAGTCGGATGGCCCGGCTTCACAGATACGTCAGGGCTTACGGCCGAGGTCCGCTCACAATATACGAACACCGAAGATGGCCCTAATGCCTCCGCTGGGAACGCGGCCTCTGCGGTTGTAATTATGACGGACTTGGAAGGAACTCTTGGCGGAGCGGCGAATCCATGGCGGGCAGCCGCGTTGGCAGGAAATGCCATGCCATTCCCAACCACAAGCCAAGCAATTATTGACACGGCCGTAGTCTATGGCCCGGGTCGCGGCAGCTTTGCCCGTGTGCCGGATGCCTTGGACCGTTTCGCCATTGTCAACCCCGTGTCGTCTACCCGGTTACTCCGACGCGCCATGGGGACGTTGGACCCCGCAGCAAATGCCGCTGGTGCCCCAACAAATGAAATCTACTACCCTGCACAAGGCATTCAAACGTGGGCTGGTTTGTCCGACAAAGGACTGTCCGCCCCTGATGGACAAAGCCTATCCCTTGGGGACGGCCGTGGCGCCCTTTCGGAGCAACTTCGCGAAGGCGAGCTTTTTGCGGATACTGGCTCCAAGACGCTGGTAGTCCGTCCCTATCGCAAAGTCGGCCTGTCTCTCGCCATGCGAGACGTGTCCTTGGACGGGGGCAGCACCCTGATCCCAAGCACATATACCCTCGGCCCTGGGGCCGGGAACTTGGTAGACGATGCCGGCATTTTCGATGCCACCCTGCAAAAGGGCTATGGCTTGCCGCCCGAATACATGCCGCATTTCGGACGACATGATATCCCCGTCTATCGCTATGCCCCCACAGAGACGACATCAGGCACGATTCAAGCCCTGCCATTTTACTACGGTGTGAACCATCTATTCGCTGATTCGGTCACGTCGGCGGACGCCGTATTCAATATTATCGGTGGGGCCGACAATGGTGGCGTTGCCGGCGTAACCCCGATGCTCATTCAAACCGGCGCCACGTCTGGTTTGGATTATGGCCAGTACGGCGCCATTTTGGGTGGGTCTGCTTATCAGGGACGACTCTACTCGGATATCAACATCCGGTCGTCTGACCTGCCTCCTGGAATCAAGGGCATACAGTTGCCACCGTTCCTGGGCATTGCCCGCATCTATGGGGTCTATGACCGCCGAGATTGGACGACGGGTACCGGCGCATGGCAGGCAGATCGCGTGACGCCCGAGACGGGCGGAACGCCGCCTAAGAACCTGATCCGATCAGACGTGGACACGCAAACCTTGTTCATTGTCCGTGGCGGTGCATCCGACGTGACGGGCAATGCTCAAGACCACACGTACATGATCCCCGCAAATCTGCTGGATATCCGGCTTTCGGGTTCTTTTGTCGCAGGGGAGACATTCGAGGATCTCGAATACGTTGTCGAGTGTGAAGTCTTCGGCTTTGCCCGTGGATTCATCGACTCCAACAACTATGTGCTCGTTCGCAAGCATAATGGCAACGGTGCGGCTCCTTCTGGAATCGCACAAAATGTCAGCATGGTCTTGCCGCTGCCCCTACCCGCAAACGATTGCTATGCCGCGTATCACCGCACGGTCTACCAGGGCGACCCGTTTATGACCCGAGGGGCCTCCGTTCGCACGGTGTCCGACTATGAGCCCCGCTTTGGACAGACGCCCGTAGCAAGTGCGTATGAAATCGCCACAGCGATCCAGCAGTACGATGATACCGGGGCTCAAATACCTGAGATCCCGAATGCTCGTAGCCTGCAAGTCCTCGCCGCCGCAGATTTCTACACAACCCTCGGTACAGGCAAAATTGGTGGGTCGTTGCAATTCGGCACCGTGACCGACATCGGACACCTGGAATCGGTAGGCACACGTCTACCCACGTCGGCCACCGCAAATCAAATCCAAGCCCATCCCCGGACTTTCTCCCAGGGTCAGCCTGATACGGCTCCCCGAGGGCAGTTGACCCTCCGCGTCCTGTTACTGTCCGCATCGTCAGCCGGTCAGCGCGTCATTATCTCCGACACCGCATCCGGGGTTGCGGTCACCGGGATCTCCAATGCGAGCTTCAGCGGGGCGAGTGCCTCGACCACGGCAGAGGCCCTTGCTACGTGGATCAACGCGAATGCATACCCACGTATCGATGTCAAAGCCTACTGGAATGGCGGCACCGAAGTTTTGTTGGAAGCCATCAACCCAGGCACGACAACAATCAAAGTCAGCCTCAGAGCCGCCACCGGAAGTCGATTCGTTGACGGCTTCGCCCTGCTCGCACCCACGGGCTATTCGCCTGACTCCACCTCCCGCTATCTGATCGGTGGTCAGGATGTTCCAGTAAATGCCGCTCGTCTCCCAGACGCATCGACCCCGGTGACCATGGCCGGTCTAACCGAACGTTTGCCCCTCGGCATCTTGGCGAATGACTATGAGTTCATCGGGGAAGATCCCGCTCGCACAGGTTCATCGATGCTGCACGTTGCACCTTCGGCGGGACACCTTGCAGGGAATATGCGCGTACCCGAGACACACGGGTCTGAATACGACCGCCTAAACGGCATCACAGGTCATCTTGGCATGGCTGACGGCGGTGTCTTGCTCTATGGGGCGTGGACAACCCTGAATCCTACGGGCACCCGCTTGTTCCGCGTTTATCGCGGGGCCTCAGCCTATGTTCTCGAAGGACAAAATCCTGGTGGCCCCGTGGACTTCACTGCCGGGCACTTGCCCGATGGCGCCATCTTGAAGGGGGCTGCACTCGCAGGTCGGGCCTATCTGGTCCGCAACTACGAAGAGTCCGCCTTTGGTGATGTGACATCTCACGGTGACGAAATTCAGATGGTCATTGTCACCCGGACGGTCATCGGTGAAAGTCTCGCTTGCCGTGATGGATACGCCCTTCAAGGGCAAATTTCACCAACCGGATATGGCGATGGCTACGCCGCTGCTGATAGATACCGGCTTGAAGGTAAGCCCCTTCACTCAGGGGCAAGCCCTATAGGGCCGAATCCGGTTGTGCCCCTGGCTCCGTACCCCACAGACGACCCCCAGCCTTCAACGCCTTGCTAACGGGCTATCAGGTTGTTTATGTCATCCTGATAGGCAGTATTGCTCCTAACCCAAACCAAGGTTTTGACTATCATGCGTAATTTAGCCGCTTCTGACCGTTCCGCGTTGATCCGCTTGGCTTCGAATCTTCCTGCGGGTTCGCCCGAGAGAAAGGCGATTCTCGCCGGGCTAAAAGCAGCATCAGGCGAGGTTAACATCCCGGGCAAGCATATCCTAGGAAATGCCAAGGTGTACGACGACGCCAAGGTGACCGGCAACGCCAAGGTGACCGGCAACGCCAAGGTGTACACCTACACCCGGGTGTCCGACAACGCCCGGGTGTTCGGCAACGCCGTGGTGTTTGGCTACGCCCGGGTGTATGACGGCGCCAACGTGTTCGGCAACGCCCGGGTGTACGGCGACGCCCAGGTGGGCGGCGACGCCCGGGTGTATGGCAAAGCCCGGGTGGGCGGCGACGCCGTCATCCTTGGCGGTAAGTGGGATGGCTCCGAAGGTGAGGTCACTTCGGGCCGGTGGATTGCCCCTGGTGTACCTGCTGTCTGAGTGTTAGACCGAATATTTGACGGTCACGGTTTGACCTGATTAATGGCTTCGGATAGAAGCCACACCGCTAGGTCAAGTCCTACACACGCATCAATAATCTGCACCGCATAGCTCGCCGCATTTTCCAATTGCCCACTTAACCAAGTGTCACAAGCCAGTATCGACGTGGACAGCACGTAAAGCTGCCAGTCGGTTTCATCCATCATGTCGCTATCAGACGACGATGAATGGTGCGCCGATTGTGGGATGTCATGCCGAAACCCCCGCAAAAGGTCACGCATGATCTCTACACTCACGTCGTCTGATATGCGCTCCGATGCCCGTAATCCATCGGAGTTGATGTGGCCCGATGAATCTAGATAATTGGGCACCACGATCCGAAGCACATGGTTCAAAATATAGTTCAGCCGAGCCCGTCCAATGTCCGGACCACGATTCGTCTGGGCCAGTTTGGAGATGAATTGCGAGAGATTCTCCGTTCGCTCCACGTCTGAACGAAAACTATCGTTCAATGTACGTGCAAACGACGCAAGTATCGGACAAACACACATCGGACAATCGCTATGCGGTTCGCCCGCCATAAACGCGACGGCTTCAAGAAGGCACATGCCTTCCTCGGCAGATACATGCGCCCCCCATGTTAGAAGCTGGGGCGACATGATCAATGCACGTTACGGTTGGAAGGAGCCGCTTTTACGCGGGGATGCCGAATCATCATGGGCTTGCCGTTGATCACGGCGTTTGGACATTTGGCGCAACGTCCAGACCCATCCATCTCCAAAAGACCACATCCGATACTCCAGTATCGCATACGCTCATAGTCCAATGGGGAGATTTCGACCCGAGCCGCAAGCAGGTCGCCATTGAATATTTTTGCGTGGATCGTAGGCCAAACGTCCCCATTTGCACAGGTCAAGTCAGGCCGATTTGGGTCTGGCCGCATACGCTTCATCAAAGCTCCGATGCGACTGCAAGCAGTCCCATGACAAAGGAACTGTAGATGAGCACACTGTCTGTTGTGTTTTGGTGGAACCATGCGGATGCCGCAAAACAAACAGCGGCGAGTAAGACATGCTTCACGATGTTACGTGCCTTCATACTTGCGATCATTATGGCTTCGAATGTCTTGAAAGGGACGACCGGGGATTGTAGGCCCCCATCGACCACTTCAACGTGAATAGCGTCATTACCACGGCCCTGCCGCCGATCAAGCGACGGACTGGACTTACAACCGTTCGTAGCTCGCGATGATTTTGAATTCCGCGAAAGAAGCCTTGAACGGGAAACCCAACAGGTCCACGCCATCCTCCGTTTCAATCAGGATTTCGTCCTTGCCACGACCGATGCACTTGGAGACGACCCGCGCCAGTATCTCTGCCAACTCAGGTGTCAGGCGATGCGCTGAAATCGGGTAGACATACCGTGACTGCGCCGACAAGGGCACCTCTATTTCAGACACGCTCTTGACGGGCTCAGCTTCGACCACGGCTTCGACTTCCCCCGTTCCGCCGTTTCCCAAATACTCGGCATAGGTTCTGGGGAATACCCGTCTCCAACGCTCCGTCCAAGCTTCGGGTTTTGTATCATGCGGATTCGTCATGGCAATCAGATTGAACGGGACCGTCCAATCATCACCAAACTCGATGTCGTTGCGCAACGGGACAATCCAGCCAAGATTTTTGACCGTTCGTTCCGCCATAATCTCGTTAATCAGATACACCGCCTCTTCGGCGAGATCCTCATCGATCTCAAAGACAAGTTCGTCGTGGATCGTGATGCACATGAG
>RGPS01000139.1 GCA_010084195.1 Terriglobia bacterium | reverse complement strand
GTGCCGTAGCATTCCGGACACTTCCCGGATTGCTTACACCGCAGGCATTTGCCGCCAGCCATAAGACCTAGCCAGCTCGCCGACGGGTGACAACCTGCGGCGTGATTTCAGAAGCGGCGGGTTTGCGATCCAGCGGTGCCTGTGCGCGTTTGAGTTGATCGGTGACGCAGACGAGGAACATCGGCTGATCTGCATTGCGAAAAATATTGATAATGCGACCGGGCTGATCTTCGAGGTAGATGTTCTTGCCGTCGGTGATGAGGTGGATTTCGGTATCGGAGCCTACAGCGTCAGCGAGGCGCTTGCCCATCTCTTTTTGCAGGAAGCGGAGGACTCGGCGGATCTTTTGGAGCGAGAAACCCTTGCGGCGAAGTTCAGCGATGACGGAGACTTCAACAACCTGATTTTCGAGATAAACGCGGCGATGCCCCTCGTGGCTGGGGGACACGACCTGGCGTTCGTCCCACCACTGCAACTGGCGCAGACTTACGCCGGCGATACGCGCGACATCGCCACTCGAGAACCCTGGGGTCTCGGGAGCGGCGACGGAAACTTCATCTTTTGTTTTGAACATTTCGCAATGCCCCTGTCTACCTTTAGATCTTCTGAATTCTACCAGATCGGAGGGAGGGTTCGCAGCGCGGGGAATTTTGCGACGAAATCCGGAACTCTTCCGAACGGGCCGAACCGGGAAAGTTCTCGTCCCAATTATTGCAGTTTGATATTAAAACAAGCATCTCGAAGGTATTCCCTAAAGGAGCGACGGGATTCTTCCGATGAGGTATCGGGAGAGATGAACTTGACCGGCTCCGCCATTGTGAAAAGGATAAGAGAACCCAGGCATACCCGAAGACTGGTTGTTCTGCTGGGGCTGACGTGGCTGGTCCTCCTCGGCTGTTTAGGTGGGATTCTGCATCGGCTCGTGGTGATTTCGAACAGCTACGAACAAATGTTTACGGCTGAGATGTGGCAGAAGGACCTCAGCCGCCAGACTCAGGTCGCGTTTAAGAAACAGGTTCAGGAGTGGAAGGACATGCTGCTGCGGGGTCGGGATGCAGAAGACCTGGCACGTTATACCTCCAATTTTCTTGCGAGGCAGGCCGAGACGGCCGAGCTGGCAGAACGACTGCACCGCGAAGCGGTTCCGGAACTCCGAGCTCTGGTCGAGCAGTTCCAGGCGGCACATCGGCAAGTGGGCAGGAATTACGAGAAGGCAAGAGTTGCTTATCAGACCAGTGGCGCGGAGGGATATCGCACTGCCGATCATATGGTCCGTGGCCAGGACCGTCCGCTGACCGAGCTGATTGATGAGATCGTCGCCGGCCTGGACCGTCGAGTGGAAGCCCGCCGAACGGCTCTTTCCGGGCAACTACGGGATCTGGCAGATGGCGTTCTGGTTGTCCTTGTGCTGGTGGCAGCGCTCTACTACCTGATAGCGAGAACGCTGCGAGGGCTGAGACGGGCCGGGCAGTCTCTTTCCGAGAGTGAAGAAACGATGCACCGAGTCTTCCTGAACTCCCGGGTCGGGATTGCGACGATGGACGAGCAGGGTTGCATCAGCCACGCGAATCCAGCTGCCTGCGAGATTCTTGGGTACAGCCGTAAGGAACTGGCTGGCAGACTGTGGTCCCAATTTGCAGCGACGGAAGATGTGGCATCAGCACAGAAGGCGCTGGAGTCTCTTAAAGCCGGAGTTACCCGAACGTACACCGCAGAGCACCGGTACGTGCGAAAAGACGGTGCCTCCGTATGGATACGGAAAAGTGTGTCCTCGCTGCGCTTCGGGGGCAACCGGTTGCACTCCGTGGCTTTTTGCGAAGACATAACCGAACAGCGGCGATTGAGCGAGGAATTGGCCGAACTCGCCTTTCTGGATACGCTGACGCGACTCCCCAACCGGGCGAGTTTTGACCGAGCCCTGGAAGCTGCCATTGCGGAGTGCCGCACCGGAGGCCGCTCGCTGGCCCTGATCTGCTTTGACCTGGACGGCTTCAAGCTGATTAACGACACTTGCGGTCGCGGGACCGGTGACGTGATTCTGAAGGAGGCGGCGGAGCGGATGAAGTGTTGTGTGGGCCGCGGTGATGTTCTGGCGCGGCTCGGCGGAGACGAGTTTGCGTTGTTGTTCGAGCCAGCAGAAACTCCGTACACCCCGACTGAAATTGCCCGCGTTGTACTCGATCAACTCTCGCTGCCTTTTATCGTTGCGGCCCGGGAACTGTTCGTCACCGCCAGCGCCGGCGTCAGTGTCTATCCCCGCGATGCCTCCGATGCACAGGAACTGCTGCGCAAGGCGGATGCGGCGATGTATTCCGCAAAGATGGCAGGCAGGAACGGGGTGGTTGAATTCAGTCGCGAGCTGGAGCGTGCCCGAGGGCGTCGCCTCGAACTGGAAACAGACCTGAGGCATGCGCTCGACCGGAATGAGATTGCGCTCTGGTTTCAGCCGATCTATGCCGTGAAGACTCAGAAGCTGGTTCGGTTTGAGGCACTCTGCCGATGGCACCACCCGGTTCTCGGCATGATATCCCCCATGGAGTTGATTCCGATCGCGGAAGAGACCGGGCTGATTGTTTCCATCGGCAGGTACGTACTACAGGAAGCCTGCGGCTTTGCGGTAGCCTGTCGTTCGGCATCAGGAATACCGATTCAAGTAGCAGTGAACGTCTCCACTCTCCAGATTGACCGCCCCGATTTTGTTGCAACCGTGAGTGAAGTACTGGCTCAGTCGGGGCTGGAGCCGTCCCTGCTCGACCTCGAACTGACCGAGAGTCTGCTGCTGCGCAATCCGGACGGAAGCGTGCGGCGTATGCATGAACTCAAGGCCCTCGGAGTCCGTTTGTCTATTGACGATTTTGGCACCGGCTATTCCTCACTGAGCTACCTCCAGAAAATGCCGATCGACGGAATTAAGATTGACCGGTCTTTCGTCGCGGACCTGGACCAGCCGGGGCCAGGTCTGACACTGATTCGGTCGATCGTGGCGATGGCTCACGCACTACGGATGGGAGTTGTAGCAGAAGGTGTGGAAACCGACTTTCAGATGTCACAGCTGGTCACGACCGGTTGTGACGAATTGCAGGGCTTCCGACTGGGAAGGCCCGAACCTGAGGCCGTGGCCCTTACACGCTACCTTACCGAGGTAGACGGGTCCCGGATGTGTGAGCCCTTGTGAGCACTCAACCGTGCGCTGTCCGGGTGTCCAATAGAGGCACCACCGGGTTTGGCAGAGACTCAGCTCCAGTCACGCCTCCGTGCGCTGCGAGCCAGCGTGTAACTGCGCCCGCGCCACGCTTCCAGATCAGGACCATGCGGCTCACGGCAGTGTTGAACTCGTTGTTTGGCTAGAGACGCTATCGCGTCACCTGGGCCAGAGCGGAAAGGGCGACACCGTTGGGGTCGTCTGTGATACATCTAACTATTGCTGACAGAGTCGAGGAGCTTCCCCATGAACCGACGTAACGCAATGCGCAACCTTGCACAGTTTTTCGCTGCCTCGCCGCTGTTTTCGGAGCAGATGTTCGCGGACCGAAAGTACAGTGACCCGACCGACGCGCTGCACGAAGTGGTGAATATTTTCGATTTCGGTCGGCTGGCCAAAGCGAAAATGGATCCGCTGGCGTGGGACTACGTGGACGAGGGTTCGGAGGACGAAGCGTCGCTCAAAGCCAACCGTGCGGGCTTCGAGGACCTGATCATCCGGCCTCATTTTCTGGACCGGGATGTAAGCCATGTGGATGTCTCCACCACCCTGTTCGGGAAAAAACTGCCGCAGCCCATTTACCTGTGCCCGACGGGTGGCAAAAACTGCGTGATGAAGGACGGGGAGAAGGAAACTGCGATTGCCGCAGGTGCGCAGGACACGATGATGGTGACCAGTGGCGGGATCGACGATGTTCTGCGGTCCGGTAAGGGGCCGAAGGTCTGGTGGCAATTCACCACAGCGGCGGAGTTCCGCTCGAAGGAAAAGATGGCGGACTTCGCCAGAGGGCTGAAAGACAAGGGATGCACGGGCATCTCGGTTACGGTAGACATTTACCACGTTTCCCACCGGGAGAGGAGCATGCACAACGGCCTGGTGCGGTCGTGGTGCAACCTGAATGGCATTCCCCGGAAGGCGAGTGGGGCTCTCGACTACAAACCGGATGACATCCTCTGGGCGAGCGGCGAGATGCCTCCGGCGTTGCGCTTCCCTACCCCGACGTGGGATACCCTGCAGCAGCTTCATGAGGCGGCGGATATGCCTGTAATCGTGAAAGGCGTGATGACTGCTGAGGATACGGCGAAGGCCGTGAAGTATGGCCTGTCGGGCGTGGTGGTTTCGAATCACGGTGCGCGCCAGATGGATCAATTGGGGGGCACCATTGAGGCTCTGCCGGAATGCGTGGAGGCGGCCGGGGGCAGGATTCCGGTGATGATTGATGGAGGCTTCCGCCGGGGCACGGACGTGTTCAAGGCTCTGGCTCTGGGGGCTTCGGCGGTGGGAATCGCGCGGCCTTACTTGTGGGGTTTGGCCGCGTTTGGCAATCGTGGGGTGGCTCGGGTGATCGAACTGCTGCGGGCAGAACTGGCTACCGACATGGGAATGTCAGGAGTGTCGGCGGTCTCGCAGCTGGACCGTTCGTTTGTTCGTTCACGGAGCCGTAAACTCTAGCTAAAGACAGGGAGCCCTGACGCGACTAAAGTCGCGTGGCCGGTTATTTCCGGGACACTACACTAGATTTCCGCTTTGCGGAAGACTTCGCGCAGGGCCGGGGTCATGGCCCGCAGGGCGTCCACATTTTCTGACGGGCTGACGTTGGAGATCAGGTAGGTCAGATATTGCCCGGTTTCAAAAGCCGCAAGCTGGAAGTCGGCATGATTGGCTGCATAGAGATTCACGCCGGATTCGGATAGCACCGACTTGAGTTCGTTGCCGAGCGACTCGCCTGACCCTCGTTCGGTTATCACCAGGGAGAGCAACTGTTCGCCGTGGCGGGCCACGACGTGGATATATTTCCGTGTGCCAAATGCGCAGCGATGGGCCTCTACAACCTGCAGGCCCTGTGGGGCGTGGTCGTGAACAATTTTGACCAGATCGCGGAAGTCGGGACCGAGACCGGCGGCAAGTGCCTCCAAAGTGGGACCCTGCGCGGGGTAGGACTGGAACCTGGCGCAGTGAATGTGGTCCTGTAGACCTACCCGCAGCAGGGACGAGGTCTGCGCGAAGACCTGGGAGAGCATGACCACTTCCGGGACGCCGGACCGGGAACCGGAGGTTTGGGTGACGGCGAGGCCACCGGCGACGAGCACGAACATTGCTGCGGCCGCCAGCGCGGACCAGTGACGAGAGGTCCAGCTTCGAAACGAACCCTGCGTATCGAGGCGGGTTCGGACCCGTGCAGCCAGATCACCGGGGACAGGGGCGCCGTCCGCCGCCGAACGAACCTTTTGCCGCAGAGCCTGGCGGAAAGCCAGGGTTTCGGCGCATTCGGTGCAGGTAGCCAGGTGTTGCTCCACGGCGTTGGCTTCATCGCCCAACTCGCGATCCATGTAGAGATCCATCTTCGATTCCACCCATTCGCAATTCTGCGTTTCGTTCATGCGCCTGCTTCCCCCGGCAAGTCCTTCAAAATCCCATAAGCTCGTGCGGCACCTTCGAGCTGAGCCCGCAGCAACTTCCTGCCACGGCTCAACCTCGACATGACCGTTCCGATTGGTACGCCCAAAATTTCTGCCGCATCCTTGTAGGCAAACTCTTCTACGTCCACCAGAAGCAGTGCGGCTTTGAAATCTGCAGGAAGCCGGTCGAGAGCCTGCAGGATTTCGCCATCCGTGAGAGTGGAAGCAACTGGTTCCGGACTCGCCAGATTTGCCTCCAAATACTCCTCGCCGGCCCCCAGTAAGGGGAAGCGGAACCACTTACGCCGCTGGTGATTCAGGCAATGGAAGAGGATCTTAAAGAGCCAGGCTCTGCAATTGGTACCGCTTTCAAAACGATCAAAGGACTTCCAGGCCTGCAGGAAGGTCTCCTGCACTGCGTCTTCGGCGCGCGCACTATCGCCGGTAACCCGCATAGCCGTGCGGTACAGATGGTTGAGATGCGGCATCGCATCGGCATCGAATTCATGGCGTCGGGGCCGCGTGGTGTCTGCCTTGGAGACGGGAAAGCTCACCACGTTCGAGCGCCCCGCGCGTTTAGACGCAATTCCGGCAGACGCAATTCCGGTCCGCACTGGCAGTAAGACGTGCATACAGTTGGTGAATGTCGGGGGGCGGCAACCTTATTCCCCAAATCCTGAGGATAGTGGGTTATTGCTTCGAGAATGAAGCCAGCAGACCGTCGAACGCGGCAACCTGGGCAGCAACACTCTTCGCCGGGCCGCTGAACTTGATGAACAGATTGCCGCCGGGACCTTCGACGATGGCGGCCAGCATCCGATTGGCGGCTTTTGGGGCCTGCGAGGTCATGGCGGCACCGCCCGTGGCCGTGTAGGTCCCGCTGATGTCCATTCTGGTGACAGGGAGGCCATGGACGTTCGATTTGGTGACCTTCGCTGCGGCGGGTTTGCCGTCCGGCGCTGCAAACTGGCCGGACCAGCGGGCGATATTGGCCTCGACGGTGCCACCCTGCCCGGGGCCGAAGAAGTAGACAACGCACTCGGCGTCTCCGACGGTGTATTGGGCGGCACGCATGGGGGCTTCTCCTTTGTAGACCCAGCCCGGAGGTGCGGTCCACTTGAGACCGGCGGAAGTTTCCGCCCAAAGGAGAGCCACTGAGGCGAGAAGAAGTACAAGGCGCATATATTGAGTTTATGGCCAGCAAGCTGCTTGATCCGGGGCTGGACAGCCCCTCCGCTACCGAAGTCGACGAGAAGTGGATGTGGGCGGCTTTGTTGCTGGCGGAAGAGGCCGCAGCTGCGGGGGAGGTGCCGGTGGGGTGCGTCCTGGTTTCCGGCGGGGAAGTGATTGGACAGGGCCGCAATTCGCCGATTGAGTTGCTGGATCCGACAGCCCATGCGGAAATGATGGCGCTCCGGCAGGGGGCTTTGGCGTTGGGGAATTACCGCCTGGAAGACGCCACGCTGTATTGCACTCTGGAGCCATGCGTGATGTGTGCCGGAGCGCTGGTGGCGGCGCGGGTCAGGCGACTGGTTTTCGGGGCCCGCGACCTTCGCTTCGGCGGGGTGCGCAGCAAATTTCAGGTGGCCGACTCGCCCCTGCTGAACCACCGGGTGGAAGTCACCGAAGGCGTCCTCGGTGTTGAGGCGACAATCCTGCTGCAGAGGTTCTTCGCAAGCCGCCGGGATTCGGAAACCCGATCGCAACGCGATAATGGTTCTTGATCCCTACTGAAACTGATACTTCCTACGAGGCGTTTACGGAACGCGTCCGAGCCGCCGTAGAAGTACTTGAATCCATTGCCACCGGTCGTTACCTGTTGGATAAGCTGTCTTCTGCGGACAGGGAACGGCTGCACCGCGTGGTGGCGCAGGTCCACAATCCCGACAAGCAGGAGCTTCGCCGGATGGCGAAAGCTGCGGAACGGGCACGTACTGAAGCACAAAACCAGAGAATTGATTCCGTGCTCCAGGAGACCGGTATCCGCGCGTTGCGACGCAAGCCGATCTTCACCACGCCGAATTACTTTCTGCCCGAGCATCTCTCCCAGCCGGGTTTCGACTCACGGAAACTGGACGACCCGGAGCCGGAGCAGAAGTACACGGAAACCCCTGATTCGCACCACTGCTACGTTTGCAAGGTCCACTACAGCGTGGTCCACCATTTTTACGACCAGATGTGTCCGAAGTGCGCCGAGTTTAACTTCGTGAAGAGAACGGAACTTGCCGACTTGCGGGGTCGTGTAGCGCTGCTGACCGGAGGGCGTGTGAAGATTGGCTACCAAACCGGCATTAAGTTGTTGCGTGCCGGTGCCACCCTGATTGTGACGACGCGGTTCCCCCGGGATTCCGCGCAGCGTTATGCCCAGGAAGCGGACTTCGGCGAATGGGCCCACCGCCTGCAGATCTATGGTCTGGATCTGCGCCACACGCCGAGCGTGGAAGCTCTGTGCACACATTTGCTGGCGACCTTGCCGAGGCTGGATTTCATTGTGAACAATGCCTGCCAGACGGTTCGGCGTCCACCTGAGTTTTACGCCCACATGATGGAGGGCGAACGGGCCGCGCTGCAGAATATGCCCGAGGAGACCCACCGCTTACTGGGGGCCTACGAGGAGCTGCGTGGGGATGCGATGCCGGAGAGTAGTTCGGCGCTGGCGTTGAAAGACGGCCTGACCAGGGCTGCGGAACTTTCGCAGGTTCCGTTACTGCCTGAGGATGTGGCGGCAAAGCACCTGTTCCCGGAGGGCAAACTGGACCAGGATATGCAGCAGATTGATTTGCGTGGCCGGAATTCCTGGCGTCTGGTGATGGATGAGGTGTCGACTGTTGAATTACTGGAAGTGCAGCTGATTAACGCGATTGCGCCCTTCATTATTGACGCCCGGCTGAAACCGCTGATGATGAAAACGCCGGGGCGCGAGAAGCATATCGTGAATGTGTCGGCAGTGGAAGGCCAGTTCTATCGGCTTTGCAAGACTACGCGGCATCCGCATACGAACATGGCCAAGGCTGCCCTCAACATGATGACGCGGACGGCAGCGGCCGACTATCAGATTGATGGCATCCACATGAATGCCGTGGACACGGGCTGGGTGACGGATGAAGATCCGGCGGAGATCGCGGCACGGAAGGTTGCCGAAATGAGATTTCACCCCCCACTCGATATTGTGGACGGCGCGGCGCGAATCCTGGATCCGATCATTTCCGGAATCAACAGCGGCGTTCATGTCTGGGGTCAATTTTTGAAGGACTACAAACCGACTGAGTGGTAGCTGGTTTACTGCAGGCCGAGCAGACGTTCAATTCGGACCTGCAGAATCACCACATCGGGTGACGCCTGCACGGCGGCATAGTAGCGTGTTTGGAAGTCGTCGCCGTCTTCCCTCGGGGCCATGGTTTCCCGTACCCGGGCAAGGAGTGCGGCGGCATCGGTCTCAACGGCTTTGCTGCGCCGCGACAGGGCTTCATCGATATCGACTACAAGCCCGGAGATCTGGCGGAGCCACGCAAATTGGGGGGCACCCAGAAGAAGGTTGAGAAAGTTGCCGGGACCTCCGACAGGGCCGTTGGTTTCCTCGTACCGCGCTTTTTCCAGTTCGAGGAGTAGTTTGTGCTGGTCCAACAGTAAGCGACTGAGTTCGTCGAGCAGGGCCCGACTGGCGGGTCCAAGTTGATTCGTCAGGGACGCTATCGCGTCCCTTGCAGGTTCAGGAGTCATCACGAACTTCTATTGTTACTTGCCTGTCTGTCCGGCGAGTTCCTGAGTGCGCGCCGTGAGCGTCGTGTAGGCTGTTTCGTCAAAGGGACCGCTGTGTTGCCATTGGACCACACCCTGCTGATCGATGAGGATCAGGTAGGCCGCATCTGAGTCGCGAAAATTGACGGTTTTCTTCCAGGCGTCGACGCCGCCGTAGACGGTAATGACGTTCTCCTGATCGGCCACCGGCGTACCCCGCCGCATACCACTGTCGATAAACCACTTGCCCATCCTCGCCATGCCTCCGATGAGAGGAATTTCGTAGAATGTGACAGCGGAATTGTGGTCAAAGTCCTTGCGGAAACGACCGACCCAGGCTTCCACCCGGAAGCGGGAAGCGTAGGTAAAGCCAAGGGCAAGCAGGGCGACTTTTCCCTTCGCGGCGGAGGGCAGGACGGCTGGTTTCCCGGTCAGGAACTCGCCTTTCAGGACAGGCAGGGGCTATGCCGGGTGCCCTACAAAGGATGGAGGGAGTATGCTGGACTGGAGTTTCATTCATGCTCCGGTTGATTACCCTGCTTACGGTCCTGACGGTGTCGCTTCCAGCTGCGGACCCGTTTCTCGTGTTTGAACCGCCCGGCAAGGCGCGGGGGAAGAACATCGTGCTGGTCAGCGGGGACGAGGAGTACCGGTCGGAGGAGTCTTTGCCACAACTGGCTAAGATTCTGGCTGCCCGGCATGGCTTCCGGTGCACCGTACTGTTCGCTATCGACAGGAAAGACGGCACGATCAACCCGGCACAGGCGGACAATATTCCGGGGCTGGAAGCTCTGGATTCAGGCGACCTGCTGATTCTGCTGACCCGCTTTCGGGATCTTCCCGACGACCAGATGAAGCACCTGGCGCAGTACATAGAGTCCGGGAAGCCGATTTTGGGACTTCGGACGGCCACGCACGGATTTCAGATCAAGACGAGCCCGACCTATGCCAGGTACACCTGGAATGCTCCGGATGGAGGGTTTGGGCGTACCGTGCTGGGCGAAACGTGGATCCGGCATCATGGTCAGCACGGGAAACAGAGTTCGCGAGGGGTGATTAACACGGGCGAGGCCAGGCATCCGATCCTGACGGGTATTCGGCCGGGTGAGATCTGGAGCAGGACCGATGTCTACGAAGCGAAAATGCCGCTGCCTGGTGATAGCCGGACGTTGCTGTTCGGTCAGGTTCTGGCAGGTATGGAGCCAAAGGACCAACCCGTCCCCGGAGCTGTAAATGACCCCATGCGCCCCATCGCGTGGGTCAAATCGTATACCGGGGCGGCGGGGAAAGCCGCGCGGGTCTTCACCACCACGCTGGGCACATCAGAAGATCTGCTGACGGCGGCGAACCGGCGTTTGCTGGTGAACGCCGCTTACTGGGCTCTGGGCCTGGAGAAACAGATTAAAGCCGGAGCCGATGTGAGTTTGGTGGGTGACTATCGACCCCATCCTTTTGGGTTCGGTATACATGTGAAGGGCCTGATGCCTGCGGACCTGAAGTAGGGCAGACCGGAAGTAAGAGTATTTTGAGGATCCTGACAATGCGAAGTCTCACAACCTTCTTGAAAACGCGGTTCCCTGGGCTGGCCACTCCCTTACGGTCGTGGTTCGGTACGGCTTTGGCGGAGGGTGGCTTACCCCTGGCTAGCTTATTGATGTTGTTGCCCCTCGCGCTGCCTGCGCAACCGCCCGTCTTTGTCCGAAACTGTGCCTCATGCCACGGGGAAGATGGCCGTGGCTCGGCCCAGGGTCCAGGTCTGGCGGGGAATCCACGCATTGTCGAACAGACGCCCGCGCAGTTGGGGACGTATCTGGAAACCGGGAACCCGGCGGCCGGGATGCCTGCGTTCGCAGATCTCACCGCAGCGGATCGCGTCATCCTGGTGAATCACCTCCGGCGGCTGAATGTAGAGACCATCATCAGTCCGCCACCGGCTGCGGCACCTGCGAAGACGACCTTCGGACCTCCGCAGCCAGGGGACTGGGTCACTTACAACGGGAACGATTCCGGCAATCGCTTCAGTCCTCTGAAGCAGATTACGACAGCGAATGTCGCCTCGCTCAAGGTCAAATGGGTGTTCCCGATCCAGTACTTTGGCCTGGAAACCACCCCGATGGTGTCGGAAGGAATCATGTATGTGACGGGGCCGAACCAGGTTTATGCTCTCAACGCGCTGACGGGAGCCGTCATTTGGCGCTACTCGCGACCGGCGAGTCCGGGGCTGGTGGGGGATTCCAAACTGGGGACAAATCGCGGCGTGGCGATCCTGCGGGACAAGATTTTTTTCGTCACGGACAACGCCCACCTGCTGGGGCTGGACCGGGGTACCGGCAAGCTGGTCTGGGAGACAAAAATGGTCCCGGAGACGCAGTCGCAGCCGTACGGCGGCACCATTGCCCCGCTGATTGTGCACGACATGGTGATTGTGGGGGTGGCGGGTGGCGATCACGGGATTCGCGGTTTTATCGCCGCCTATAAACCGGACAATGGCGGGCTGGCCTGGCGTCGCTGGACGGTTCCGGGTAAAGGTGAGCCGGGGATTGAGACCTGGAAGGGATCGGAGCCTGTGGGCGGGGGTGGTTCCAGTTGGCTGACGGGGTCGTATGATGCGTCAACAGACACGCTCTACTGGGCGACCGGGAACCCGTGGCCGGACAGTGATGACCGGGATCGGCCGGGTGACAATCTCTACACCAACTGCGTGCTGGCTCTGGATCCGAAGACGGGCGATATGAAATGGTACTACCAGTTCACGCCGCACGATGTGAGAGATCGGGACGCGACGGAGCCGAATGTTCTGGTGGATACGGTGTACCAGGGGAAACCGGCGAAGTTGTTGCTGCATGCGGATCGAAACGGCTTCTTTTACGTTTTTGACCGCACGAACGGCAAGATCCTGCTGGCGAAACCGTTCCTGCGACGGGTGGATTGGGCCACGGGCATTGGGGCCGATGGCCGCCCCATTGTGAAAGACCCGAAGGGTTGCCCGGGGGACGCGGCGAACTGGGATGCGACCGCATTTTCACCTCTGACACGGCTGTACTACCTGATGGTGCTGGAAGAATGTGTCGGCGACAAGCCGGGCGGGTATCCGGACCAGAGTGGCCAGCGATTCCTGCGGGCGCTGAACATCGAAACCGGGGAGATTGCCTGGGAAGTGGCGCAACCGGGTGCTGCGAGGGCGAAGACCTGGACCGGAGTGCTGGCGACGGCTGGGGGAGTGTTGTTCTACGGCAGACCGAATGGAGGGTTCGCGGCGGTGGACCAGAAGACAGGGAAGTCGCTGTGGGAATTCCCTACCAATGTACGGATGAAGGCTTCGGCTATGACTTTTTCGTCAGGCGGGAACCAGTATGTGGCGGTGGCGGCGGGGCCGAATATTATTTGCTTCGGGTTGTAGGTCAGGCGGATCAGGAGCGGAGTTCGTCCAAAACCTTGCGAGCGATGCGTTTCAGGCTCTTGAGGGGAGATTTGCCGAAGCCAATAATGTTGATCGGGTTTGCCGAGAGCACGAAAATGCGACCTGGCTCCACTCTCTGGTATTCCATGAAGGGCGCGAGCGCAGCCATTTCCGCGGGGCCCCAATAGCTGACGTGGTGTTCGTCTTCCGAACCGTACAGCTCCTGCTGAAAGTACTCAGCGGGGGTACTGATCACCACCGTGGCACCATCCGCAATGAAGTGGCGAACGATTTCCCGGGCGGGCTGGGCTTCGAGGTGTTCAATCACGTCCAGGAGCATCACCGTGTCGTAGCCCTTCAGGTCCCGGTAGAGGTTTTCGATTCGTCCGACGAAAACTTGCGTGTACAAGTGTGGGATGTGGGGCCAGAGGTAATCCGGATTCGATTCGACAGCATCGATAATCAGCCTGCTTTGCTGCGCGAGTGTTTTGGAGGGGTCGGCGCGGACATCGGTGGGAATACCGCAGTACTCGTGGAGAAGCCAGCCGTATTTGCCAAAGCCCTTGCCAATATCGAGGACGCGATGCGGGTTCAGCTTGGCAACAACGTTGGTAATTGTTTCGATCTGGGAGAGAAAGCTGCTTGCCATGACAGGCGCTTGCGGAGGACGTGAGATGGAGGGTTCTGGTGCACCCGGCAGGAGTCGAACCTGCGACCTATTGCTCCGGAGGCAATCGCTCTATCCAGCTGAGCTACGGGTGCACGTGATTTAAGTCTAACGTATCTGCTGCGGCAGGAAGGAGATGGGGGGCGAAGTCCGGACTCCGCCCCCCTCGAGCCCAGGCGAGCGCCGGGTTGTTATGGGTTGATGATGTAGTCCGGCCAGCAGCTTTCGGCTGCGGTCAGGGTATCAAAACCGATGCGAATGCCCCCCACCGTTCCGGCGGCAGGTGCGGCGATTCTGGCACCGATAATCACGGCGGTGGGCGCAGTAGCGGCAATGGCTGCGAAGTTCACTGTTGTGGTGGAGAAAACCGCCGAGGAAAGTGCTCCGGCTGAAGAGCCCGCTACGGAAGACGCGGCAACCGAACCAACTGACGGCCCCGCCGTCGGCACGCCGGTGACCGCGGACTCGCCTCAGGAGTAGCGCAAGCGTCCGCTGAAAAGCTCACAGGCCACCGGGGCTGCACAAACAGGAGAGGAACCCCTGTCGAAGCGCCCCGCCGGGGAGCGGTTGTGAGCGTGTGCCTAAAAAGCGTAAGGGCGGGAGGCTTGGCTGGAAGTCGCCTCGGATTCGCCGTGACAGCGGCGGCATAGATTCCGGCCCATTGATTCCAAACACCACTTATCCGGGCAACTCCAAAGAACATCTCCCTGCCGCCCCGACAAAGCCGGGGGGCCCTTGTTGGCTTACTGAGCAGCAGGTCGCGATTTTGCGGGGCGGACCGAGCCTCCGAGAGTTCCCGCGAGGATTGCCGCACCGCCGGCCAGAATGTTGGGGGCGGGGCGTTCTCCCTGGAGAAGCCACGCCCAAACAGGGTTCAGGACGGGTTCGATGAGCAGCAGGGCTGCCGCTTCGAGAGCAGGCAGGAAGCGGACGGATCGAACCACAAGTACGTAGGCCAGCGCGATCTGGAAAATACCCAGGTACAGCAGGATGAGGGCGTTTTTCAGTTCAAAAGCACCCAGTGCCTCGTTTCCGGCTACCGGCAGACAGACGGCGAAGGTAATCAGGTTTCCGAGGGTAACGCTGGCCTCAGCGGTGCCCCGGTCTCCTGACCGAGCTAACCAGCGAAGCCCGGTCAGCAGGCACGCCCAGGCGACTCCCGAAAGGAGTCCCATCAGATCCCCCGCGGTCCACGCCCACCCGCCGCTGCCCTCACCGGACAACATCAGAACCAGACCGGTAGCGATCCAGGCAAGCACAAAGAAATCTTTTCGCGCCAGCTTTTCGTGAAGCAGCAGGGGCCCCAGCAACAGCAGGTACAAAGGTGCGGTGGCCTGCAGGAAGATGGCGTTGGCCGCCGGGCCCCATTTGTTAGCGAGTACAAAAGTGATCAGAGTGGCAGCATAGGCAAGCCCCGTTATGACGGCTCGCCACGTCCAGCCCCGCCGTGCTTCGGGAAGGAAGCTGAGCAGGGCAACGGCTGCAATAAGGGAGCGCATGCCGGCCAGGGGCCACGGCCCCAGCGAACAGGCCTTCAGCGCCGCACCCCCGGTAGAAAACAACAAAGCAGCCCCTAAAAGCTGCAATCTGGCCCGAGCTTCAAAAGAAATTTCCAACTCCTGAGGGTAACGCGAATACCATGGAATAAGGAACTGAATTTTATTCGGCTCCGTCTACTAACCAGCGTGTACTAAACCAACCCTGTGCGCCTCGCCTTCGAAAGACCCGACCCCTCCGCCCTCGTCGAGCCGATTGAAGCTCGCGTTCGCCGGTGGCGTCCTACCATCCAGTATCTGTCGCAAACGGAAGTTCACGTTTATGCTCTGGCGATTGCGGCGAGTGTTCTGCTGAGCTTCTTTCCCTTTCTGATCGTGATGTTGACGCTGCTGCGGGATGTGTTTCACTTTCCTGCCGCCGAGCGGGCCCTGGTGCTGGCGCTGGGCGATTACTTCCCGGGTGACCTGGGAGCTTTCATCATCCGGAACCTGACGAAGGTGAACCATGGGCGCTTTCAGGTGACTTCGGTGATCCTGCTGCTGTTCACTGCCAACGGGATCTTTGAACCGCTCGAAGTGGCCTTGAATCGTGCCTGGGGCGTGACGCAAAACCGGAGTTATCTGAAGAATCAGATTCTCAGCCTGGTGCTGATTGTGGTTTGCGGAGGTCTTGCGCTCGGTTCCGTGTTGCTGACGGCATTCAACCAGAGTTTTGTGGCTGACGAATACGGCACTCGTGCAATTCCATCCTGGGTTTCGACGACAGTCTTTCGGCTGGCGGCGATCCCGATCACAGTACTTTCGCTGACGATCATGTACTGGGTCCTGCCGAATCGAAGAGTACCGATCCGCCGGGTGGTACCTGCCGCCACCATGGTAGGCGTGGGGATGGAAGCCCTGAAGTACCTGTTCCTGTTCGCATGGCCGTGGCTGAACCGGAAGTTCGCAAACGAGTACGGGCCGTTCCAGTATTCCGTATCGATCATGGTTTTCGGTATGATGACGGCTTTTCTGGTACTGGCAGGCGCCGAGTGGTCCGCCCGGTTGGCTGGGGGCGATGAACGAGCGGTGCAGGCTGGGGATCGACCGACACGG
>RGPS01000138.1 GCA_010084195.1 Terriglobia bacterium | reverse complement strand
AACCCCTCATCCGATAGACTGGAGAGGAGTGTTTTGCCCCCGACTCCCGTCAATCGGGCGGCAGCACCCTCACTCCGGAGCCTGCAACTTTTGGATCTAATCAATGTGGATCGTTAAACTAGCGCTGCGCCGCCCCTACACCTTCGTGGTGATGGCCGTCCTCATCGCGGTCCTCGGCGGCCTCGCCATCATCGACATGCCGAAGGATATCTTTCCCTACATTGATATCCCCGTCGCCTCCACCATCTGGAGCTACAACGGCATCTCGCCCGACGAAATGGCCAGCCGCATCACCACCCCCTTCGAACGAGCCCTCGCCAGTTCTGTCAACGACATCGAACACATCGAGTCCAACTCCTACAACGGCGTCTCCGTCGTCCGCGCCTTCTTCCAGCCCAACGTCCACATCGACCTCGCCATCACCCAGATGGTCGCCGTCACCCAGCCCATCCAGCGCATCATGCCCCCCGGCATCTTTCCCCCAGGCGTCATTAAATACGATGCCTCCAGCGTCCCGATCCTCCAGTTGTCTCTCTCCAGCGACACTCTCTCCGAACAGGATGTTTACGATCTCGGCCAGAACTTTATTCGCAACCAGCTCGCCACCATCCAGGGTGCCACCATCCCGCCCCCCTTCGGCGGCAAGCAGCGCCAGATCATGGTCGATATCGATCCCAATGCGCTCTACGCCCGGGGCCTCTCCGCAACCGACGTCTCTACCGCCCTCAATCAGCAAAACCTGATCCTCCCGGCCGGTACCGCCAAAATGGGCGACCGCGAATACCTCGTCCGCCTCAACTCCAGCCCCACTACCGTCCAGGGCGTCAACGACCTCCCTTTGAAGATGATCAACGGCAACGTCGTCTACCTGCACGACGTCGCGCAGGTCCGCGACGGCTACTCCGTCCAGGGCAATATCGTTCGTGAAAACGGCCACCGCTCCGCCCTCATGATCATCCTGAAGAACGGCCAGGCCTCCACGCTCGACATTGTGAACAACGTCAAGGCGGCCATCCCCAAAATCCTCGCCGGCCTTCCCACCCAGGGCCTGAAGGTCAAGCCTCTCTTTGACCAGAGCATCTTTGTCAAGGCCGCTATAGACGGTGTCGTGAAGGAAGGTGCTACCGCCGCTTTCCTCACCGCCATCATGATCATGCTGTTCCTCGGCAGCTGGCGCAGCACCCTCATTGTCTGCACTTCTATCCCGCTTTCCATCCTCACCTCCTGCATCATTCTCTGGGCCATGGGCCACACCCTCAACACCATGACGCTCGGCGGTATGGCGCTCGCCGTCGGCATCCTTGTTGATGACGCCACCGTCGAAGTCGAAAATGTCCACCGCAATATGGCCCTCGGCAAGCCCCTCACCCGGGCCATTCTCGAAGGGACTCAGCAGATCGCGGTTCCCACCCTCGTTTCCACCCTCGCCATCTGCATCGTCTTTGTCCCGGTGCTGCTGCTCACTGGTCCTGCCAAATATCTCTTTACGCCTCTGGCGCTGGCCGTAGCCTTCGCCATGATGATGTCGTACTTCCTCACCAGAACGCTGGTCCCCACCCTCATGCACTACATGCTGGGCCCCGAAGTCGAAATCTACGCCGGGGGCGAAGAAGCCGTCGCCAACGCCAAGGGTATCGTCTGGAAGTCTCACCACCTCTTCAATCACTACTTCGAAATCATGCGCACGAAGTACAAGCGCGCTCTCGGCTGGTGCCTCCACCATCGCGCCTGGGTAACCATCGTCTACCTTGCGTTTGTCGGCGCTTCACTTTTCCTCGTAAACCTCGTCGGCACGGACTTCTTCCCCTCTGTCGATTCCGGCCAGATGCGCCTCCACGTCCGCGCTCCCGAAGGCACCCGCATTGAGGAAGCCGAGCAGATCTTCAGCCGCGTGGAAGAGACCATCCGCAAGACGGCCCGCCCCGGTGAGATCGAGTCCATCACCGATAACATTGGCCTCCCCAACGCCCCGTTCGCTCTCGCCTGGGGAGACTCCGCTACCATCAGTTCCTCAGATGGGGAAATCCTCATTTCTCTGAAGCGCGAGAATCGCCGCTCGACTGACCTTTTGCAGCGCGAACTTCGCACCGCCCTCCACAAAGAGTTCCCCGAAGAGACGTTCTTCTTTCAGGCTGCCAACATCACCAATCAGATCCTGAACTTCGGCATCCCTTCACCCATCGACGTCCAGATCCTCACCCGCGATACCGTCGGCGGCTACAAACTGGCCCAGGAACTGGAACGCAAGCTCGCCATCGTCCCAGGCGTCGTGGATGCCCGCGTCAACCAGCAGGTCAACACCCCGCAGCTCAACATCACGGTAGACCGCACCAAAGCGAATCAGGTCGGTCTCACCCAGCGCGACGTTGCCAACAGCATGTTCATCTCGCTCAGTTCCAGCGGCCAGACCGCCCCGAACCAGTGGCTGAACCCCGTCAATGGCGTGAACTACAACGTCGCCGTCCAGACACCTCAGTACAAGATCGATTCTCTCGACGCTCTCAAGCGAACCCCCATCACCACCCCTGGTGGCGGCAACACCCAGTTGCTCGATAACCTGATCACCGGCGTGAAGCGCAGCGTTACTACTTCGCTCGTCAGTCACTACAACGTCCAGCCCGTCTTTGACGTCTACGCCAATATTGACCAGCGCGACCTCGGCGGAGTCGCCGGCGACATCGAGAAGATCATCGCCGGGCTCAAGTTGCCCAAGGGCACCCTGGTCTCACTTCGCGGACAGGCGGAAACCATGCAGACCTCCTTCCGTCGCCTCGGCTTCGGTGTCGTCTTCGCGATCCTGCTGGTCTACTTGTTGATGGTTGTCAATTTCCAGAGCTGGCTCGATCCGTTCATCATCCTCACCGCTCTCCCCGGTGCTTTCGCTGGTATTTTGTGGATGCTCTTTGCCACCCAAACCACCATCAACGTGCCGTCTCTCATGGGCGCGATCATGGCCATCGGCGTCGCCACCGCCAACAGTATTCTGATGGTGGCGTTCGCCAATGACGAGCGAATGGAAGGTCTCAACGAAGTCGAGGCCGCGCTCTCCGCCGGCTATACCCGAATTCGCCCTGTCATCATGACCGCGCTGGCCATGGTGATCGGTATGGTGCCTATGGCCCTGGGCCTGGGTGACGGTGGCGAACAGAACGCCCCCCTCGGGCGGGCGGTTATCGGTGGGCTGGTTCTCGCCACCCTCAGCACGCTGTTCTTTGTCCCCATCGTTTACAGCTTCCTGCGAAAGAAGCCCCCCATCAACCAGGACGAGCAAATTGAACTGGAGTCGCACGAGGAAATGATCCTGAGGCCGCAGTCATGAGTACACAGCCCGAAGCAACGAATCAACACCACATCTCCGCGTGGAAGGTCATCCTCGTCATCGTTCTGCTGGTTGCGGTGGTTGCAACCATCGGAGGCCTGGGCTATTTCCCCCGCAAAGAGCGAGAGGCTGCCGCAGTTGCTGCCGCCGGCCTCGAGCGCGACACCCTCCCCCGCGTCGTTTCCGCAAAAGTGAAACTGGCCCCTGCTGACGTGGAAGTCGCCTTGCCCGGAACCATCTCGGCGCTCTCCGAAGCGTCCATCTATGCCCGTGCCGCAGGCTATGTCAAAAAACGCTACGTCGACATCGGAGACAAGGTAAAAGAAGGGCAGTTGCTGGCGGAAATCGAAGCCCCGGAACTCGATCAGCAGGTCGCCCAGGCAAAGGCTGCCTTCTCCCAGGCCCAGCAGCAGATTGCCCAGACCAAAGCTTCTCTCCTGCAGTCGCAATCCCAGCGCGACCTTGCGAAAGTCACCTCCGAGCGCTTCGCGGCCCTGGTCTCAAAAGGTGCCGTCGCCCGCCAGGATGCAGATATCCAGGCCACCACCTGGAAGACGTCCGAGGCTTTAGTCTCCGCGCAGGAAGCCAATGTCCGGGCTTCCGAAGATAATGTACACCAGGCCCAGGCCAATCTGGACCGGATCTCCGCCCTTCAGGAGTACAAGAATGTTCGCTCCCCCATGGCCGGCATCGTCACTGCCCGCAACATTGAAGTCGGTTCGCTCATCTCGCCGTCTGGTGGTGGCCAGGGCGTGTCGGCCAATCCGACGGTCGGCGGCGGGGCCAGTGGGAATGAACTGTTCCGCCTGGCCCAAACCAGGACCGTGCGCATCCTCGAAAGTGTGCCGCAGTCCAGCGTGGGTTCCATCACTCCTGGTATGAAGACCGAAATTACCTTGCTTGAATTCCCCAACCGCAAGTTTGAGGGTAAGGTTGTCCGCAGTTCCAACTCCCTCGATCCCGGGTCCCGGACCATGCTGGTGGAAGTCCAGTTACCCAACGCAGACGGTAAACTGATGCCAGGCATGTATGCTGAAGTTCGCTTCCGAAACCATCGGGAGAAGCCTCCGTACCTGGTGCCCGGCGATGCTTTGATTGCCGGGGCGGCGGGCCCGAGGGTGGCTATTTTGGAAGATGCGCCCGGAGGGCAGCCCGGAGCGAAGAAGATTCGCCTTCAGGCCGTCCTGATTGGCCGTGATTACGGAGCCCAAACGGAAATTGTGAATGGTCTAACTGGTAGTGAAACAGTTGTAGTAAATCCGGGAGACGATGTTCGCGAGGGCGCCCTGGTACTCGCAGATCCGCAAAAGGGAGCAGGAAAATAAATGAAGCAGACCGCAGCTCTGATCTGTTGCCTTCTCACTGTGAGCAATAGTTTTGCCCAGACCCGCTCGCCGGCCATAACTTATGGAGCCGGCCGTTGGGGTTCGTACCTCCCTGGTGACGTTTCCCAGCCGGATTTCCAGGACTCCACCCGGATTCAGGATCTCATCAAAGCCGGACAACTCTATCTTTCCCTGCAGGACGCCATCGCGCTGGCGCTCGAGAACAACCTCGACCTCGAAATCCAGCGCTACGGCGTGCGCATGACGTCCACGGACGTTTTGCGGGCCAGTGGCGGAGGTTTCCTTCGCGGCATTCCGCTGACCGTGACCGAAGCTCCTGCCGGCGTCGGAGGCCCGGGCAGTTCGCTCAACAACTCGGCGGCCAGCGGGACGATCCCCCAGACCCAGGTACCCGTGAATGTCACCGATACGGCCCTCATTCAGCAGGCCCAGAACAATCTTTCCGTGACGGGGGCCTTCCCGTTCCTCAACGGCCCCGCCATTCCCCAGTTCGATCCCACCTTTACCGCCCAGACCCAGCTGCAGCACGTGGAAGTTCCTCAGGCGAATCTGGTCACTACCGGAACGTCAGAGTTCACGTCCAACTTGTTCAGTGGCAATTTTGGGTATTCCCAGGGCTTCGGCCCGGGCACACAGGTTACTGCCACTTTCCAGAACCTCCGGACAGCCAACAACTCCACCCGCAGCCTGCTCAATCCTTTCGTCACCTCCAGCCTCGGGGTCTCCATTTCCCAACCCTTGCTGCGTGGCCACGGCAGCGATCTCAACCGTCGCTTTATTCGCATTGCCCGTAACACCGGGAAGATCTCGGACTTCGTGTTTCAGCAGCAGATCATCAGCACCGTCTCAGGTGTCATTCGGCTCTACACCGACCTCGTGAGCCTGAACGAAGATCTGCGCGTCAAACGGCAGACCCTGGCCACCGCTGAGCGTCTCGCCCAGGATAACGGCAGTAAGGTGGAGCAGGGCACCCTCGCCCCCATCGAACTGACTCGCGCGCAGGCCCAGGTCGCGGCCGCGCGACAGGATCTCATCAACGCGGAAGGCTTCCTGCGTCAACAGGAACTGATTCTCAAAAACACCCTCAGTCGCAACGGCAATGCGGATCCTCTTGTTCATTCCGCGCGGGTCATTCCCACCGACACCATCACGGTGGAAGCGCCACCCCTCCAGACGGCCGAGGAGTTCATCCGGATGGCGCTCGACAGCCGCCCCGAGTTTCAGGCTGCAAAGCTGCAAATTGCCAACAGCGAGATTAGCCTCAAGGGCTCGCGGAATGGCTTGATGCCGCAACTCGATATCACTGGCAGCGCCACCAACAACTCGCTGGCTGGTGCCGCCAACTCCATCTATGTCGGAGCGATTCCGCCTCTCGGGTCCGTGCCCGGCTACGGGGATGGCTACGTAACCGCCCTGGGGCAGGTTGTCAGGGCCAAGAATCCAGCCCTGACCGTGGGCATTAACCTCTCGCTGCCAATCCACAACCGCATCGCCCAGGCCGACGTAGTCCGCGACCAGTTGCAGGTCCGGCAGTCGCAGGTCCGCATCCGTCAGATTGAAAATCAGATTCGCCTGGAAGTGGAAGACGCCCTGATTGCTCTCGAACGAACCCGGTCTGCCTACCTGGCTGCCGCCGAAACGCGCAAACTGCAGGAGCAGTCGCTGGAGATTGAACAGGAGCGTTTCGCCGCCGGGCTGTCCACCAACTTCCTTGTTATCCAGTACGAGAACTACGTGGCGCAGGCCCGCTCGTCGGAAGTAGCCGCACGCGGTGCCTGGGCCAAAGCCCGTAACCAGCTGGAACGCGTCGTGGGACAGACGCTGACGAATCACAACGTATCGATCGAAGAAGCCCTGCGTGGCAAGGTTTCCCGGACCTCGTCTCCCGCCATACCAGGGACAACCGTACCGGGGGCAAGGCCTTAGGTCCCGTCATGCTGAAACTTGGAATTGTAAAGTGGCGGGCTAAGTGCTCCAAGCACTCGGGCTTTGATCCCTATTCGGACGGCAGGGGGGCGATCCGGGGTGGCTGCAATCGCTGCGAGGCCCTGATGGAGATTTATGAGTTGCACCAGAAAATGATGGCTCTGATGCGCCAGTTCAACCCACCCGACCCTAAGAAATCGGCCGCAAAGAAGCGCGACGACTCGCATCTGCAGGAAAGCCTGTTTGACGAATTGGAGAATGAATAAAGTGAAAGCCCGCGTTTACGTTACCCTCAAAACCTCGGTCCTGGATCCTCAGGGCCAGACCATCCGTGCAGCTCTGAAGGGCCTCGGCCATGTTGGTATCGAAGAGGTCCGCCAGGGCAAGTACTTCGAGATCTCCTATGGGGAGGGTGAGGATCTGGACGCCATCGCACGCGAAGTCCTCAGCAATCCCGTCATTGAGGACTACCGCATCGAAACTCTTGCGTAGCCTCCTGTTCCGTACAATGTAAGCATGTGCGGCATAGTCGGTTACGTTGGAACGCAGAGGGCCGTCCCCATCATTCTGGGGGGGCTGAAAAAGCTCGAATACAGAGGTTACGATTCGGCTGGTATTGCCGTATACCAGGACGATGAACAGCTGGGCATTCGCCGGGCGTCCGGCAAACTGCGCAATCTGGAAGATGTTCTCCAGCTCAACCCCACCGATGGCCGCTATGGCATCGGTCATACGCGATGGGCCACCCATGGTCGCCCCACGGAAGAGAATGCCCACCCCCATCGGGATTGCACCGGGGACATTGTGGTGGTTCACAACGGCATCGTGGAAAACTACCTGCCGTTGAAGGAACAGTTGCAGGGCGAAGGTCATGTTTTCAAGACCGAAACCGACACCGAGGTCATTGCCCACCTGGTAGAGAAGTACTTCGAGGGCAATCTGGAACAGGCCGTTCGCCAGGCCGTAAAGCAGCTCCGGGGGGTGTTCGCCCTGTCGGTTATTTCGCGGCTCGATCCCAACAAGATTGTGGCAGCCCGGGAAGGCCCCCCGGTTGTTATTGGTCTGGGCATCAACGAGTATTTCGTCGCGTCGGACGTTCCCGCCATTCTGGGTCACACGCGCGACATGTTCTTTCTCGCTGATGGCGACATGGCGGTGCTCACGCCCGATGGCGTACAACTGAGCGACTTCAATGGCAACCAGGTAACCCGTCAGGTCCAGCATGTTCTGTGGGACCCGATTATGGCCGAAAAGGGTGGCTATAAGCACTTCATGCTCAAGGAGATCTTTGAGCAGCCGCGTGCGGTTCGTGACACCACGCTGGGGCGGGTTGGCCAGGAAACGGGTCGGATCTTCCTGGACGAAATGGACATTACGCCCGCCGAGTTCCGGGCCTTCCGCAGCGTCAAGATCATCGCCTGCGGCACCAGTTGGCATGCCGCGCTGGCGGGGAAATTCATGATCGAAAAGCTGGCCCGGATTCCGGTGGAAGTGGACTACGGCAGTGAATTCCGCTATAGGGATCCGATCATCACGTCAGAAATGCTGACCGTCGTTATTTCGCAATCCGGAGAGACGGCAGACACTCTTGCTGCTCAACGCGAGGCGAAGGGTAAGGGCTCAAAAACGCTGGCCATCTGCAATGTGGTCGGCTCTATGATTACGCGGGAAGCTTCGGGGACCATTTACACGCATGCGGGCCCTGAGATAGGTGTGGCGTCCACTAAGGCCTTCACCTGCCAGCTGACCGCGCTGGCGATTCTGGCGGCCTACCTGGGGCAAATGCGGGGGCAACTCGATGATGAAGCCTCCCGCGAGTTTGTTCAGGAGCTGGTGCACATCCCCGGTAAAATTGAAAAGATTCTGGCCAACGACCATCAGTTCGAAGAGCTGGCGCGCAAGTTGTTCAAGGCGACGGATTTCCTCTACCTCGGGCGGGGCGTTCACTTCCCGATGGCGCTGGAAGGTGCTCTAAAACTGAAGGAGATTTCCTACATCCACGCTGAGGGCTATCCGGCAGGGGAGATGAAACACGGCCCGAACGCTCTGATTGATGAGAGTCTTCCGGTGGTGATTCTGGCGACGAAGGACGGCACCGCGGCCAGCTCTGTCCAGTACGAAAAGACCCTGTCCAACATGCAGGAAGTGAAAGCACGTGAAGGCCGGGTTCTTGCCATTGTGACGGAGGGCGACACGGAAGCCCGCAAGGTGGCGGATTACGTGATTGAGATTCCGCAGGCCCCGGATCTGTTGACCTCAATCCTCGAAATCGTCCCGCTGCAGTTGCTGGCCTATCACATTGCGGTTCGCCGGGGCTGCGACGTGGACCAGCCGCGAAACCTGGCGAAGTCCGTAACGGTGGAGTAAGGCGAAGCTTGACGCAGGCGCACGGGCAGCTCAGGGTTTCGACGCGGGGCAAAGGCCTCTACGACGTGACCCGGGAAGTTCGCCGCTGGGTGGCGGAGCAGGGAATTGACAGCGGGTTGCTCACGGTTTTTGTGCAGCACACATCGGCGTCGCTGACCATTCAGGAGAATGCGGATCCGGATGTTCTGCGCGACCTGACTGAGTACTTCCAGCGGGCCGTGCCGGAGAACACCGCCTGGTTTCGTCACACCTGCGAAGGGCCGGACGATATGCCCGCGCACATCCGTTCTACGCTGACTTCAGCTTCGCTGGGGATACCGGTGCGCGATGGCCAGCCTGCGCTGGGCGTCTGGCAGGCGATCTATTTGTTTGAACATCGCGTCGCCAGGCATGAGCGGACGGTGTTATTGCATGTAATCGGGGAGTAGCGGTAGTTACTTCCACTCTGACTCGGCGTACACGCGGCCTTCCTGCGTGCGAATCCACTCAGCCGCTTCGGGCTGAGTGCGAATGTCGCCCCGGACCGCCGCTTCGAGGAACCTGCGCGTGATGATCGTGTGTATCGGGAAATGGTAGTTGATGCGCTTGTTGGAACCCGGCATCTTGACGATCCACGGCACCCGGTCATCGGTTTTTCCGTCGAATTGCATGGAAGCGCGGAAGTGGTGATCGGCGGTCACGAGAACTACTGCACGGTCCCAGGAACCGGCAACTTCCATGGCCTTACGGAACTTCCCAAGGACAATATCGGCGAGGGCGAGGCCGTCTACATAGCCGTTGATGGGGGAGTTTTTCTTGGTAAAGGTTCCAGTCAGGCGGTCATACACATAGGGCGCGTGCGTCGCCATGTGGTGAATGTAGACGAAGCCAGGGGAGGGGGTGCGGAGCGCGGCTGTCCCATCCCGCTCGATGCCCGCTGCATTAAAGATCCGATGCTTCCCGAGGACCGACTGGGGGAAGGGCGAGAATGTGGCGGTCTCGAAGGGTGCCTGGGCCTGCGCAACGAGGTCGCGAAGAAATGAATTGCCCTCGACGTTGACGCGGGAGCCAAGGTCATACCAGCTGCAGGAGGAAAGGACAGAGCCGAAAGTTCTGCAGTAAGGCAGATACCAGCCGACAACGGAGGTGTTCACGCCCATGGCGCGGACCGAGGAAAAGATGGTGTCTTCTCCCTGAAGCGTTTGCAATGGGCCGCCGTTGGAGGGTTCTCCAGTCAGCTTGTCGGGCCCCCGGGTATAGCTATGCGTGATGCGCTTGCCGGTGAGTAAGGAGGGGACGGAAATGCTTGTTGCTCTGCCAGGAGGGGTGGCTCTCTGCGCGGAAAAAGCTTCATTTCTGAGGCGGTCGAACTCAGGCAGGTTCAGACCTGCGGGACGGTTCTCAAACAAGAGTCGGTAGTCCAGTTCATCAATCAGGAGGAACAGGACGGGTTGGGCGTCTGGTTTGTCCGGCAGCGGCGAGGCCAGGTGGTGGGCGGTATAAAGGTCACGCTCATCTGAGATGGCGTGCCAAATGATTGCGCCCGCTTCGAGGGGAATCAGGAGCGCCAGGTTGAGCGTGAGCCAGGCGGCGGTCTTCAGGATTCGGTCCGGCCAGTGGCGAACGACATAAATGATCAATACCAGAATGGCCATTGCTCCCAGTTTGCCCGGCAGATGGAGGCTTCCAAGAAAGCCCTGGGGCGCGAACTTCGGGGCGAGGGCTGAGATGATTCCCGACAGAGAATTGAACGCCGGCAGCACCAGAAGTGGAATCAGGGCGAGCGCCCAGCCATCCCCCCATTTACGGGAGATCAACCGCATGAGGCGAATCAGGCCGAAGAACAGGATCCAGAGCACCAGAACGTTGATGGCAGCTGCCAGAGACTGGCGGATACTGGGCAGTTCCCGAAAGAAATAGGCCTGTTCGCGGGAGTAGGTGAGTAACTCATTCCAGGTGCGGGCGAAGGTAATATTCGCGACGGAAACCGCGATCACCAGGTCGCGCCGGAACTGAGTTGCAAGAATCAAATGCGGCGTCTCACACGATAGAGTACCCTGTCCATCCCGGTGATGGGGCAAGTTGCTTCAATGTCAAAGCGCTGTTTCAGGGTTTCCTCAAAAAGCTGTGTGGTGAGACCGGCGTGCAGGGCGTCCCGACCGCGGAGTAAGATGCGGAACATGGGGTCGGTGGGGCCAACGTATTCGATGATGGCGTGACGGGTGGTCAGGTCAGCGGCCAGACCGACGATTTCGCCGAGCGGCACTCGTTCGCTGACCAGCATGTGGTGAATGACGGCCAGCATCATCACCATGTCAAAGCGCCCCTCGCAACGGGAGAGGAATGACGGTTGTTCGGAGTTGCGCCAGCCGGTGGCAGGCGTGGGACGGCAGGCGTCGAGGCAGATTGGAAGAATATTGAGCCCGGCAGTGCGGGCCCGGCGGTAGATTCGGCCGACCGACGCGACGTCGTAGTCAACTGCGACGACCTGGCTGGTAGCGGCGGCGATTTCGCTGAACTGCCCGGTATTGGCCCCCATATCGAGGCACCATGCCGGTGTGAGTTCGGCGAGGGTTTGTCGGACGAAGGTCTCTTTGATGGAGCGCTGGGTGGCGTCGTAGTGCGTCAGGGTGTCGGCGTAGTCACTCCAGTGGCTGGCCTGGGGGGCGGTGGGACTGAGGCGCGCCAAATCCTTACGCAGACCACGGAACAGGGACTGGAGAATAAAGGTGGTTTGGTCGGCCGGGGTTTTCTGCGCGGCACCGGTGCCGGCTGCCTCCGCCTTTTTCGACATCAGGGCAGGCAGCGTTACCAGACCGAGCGCGGGACGAGAAAAGCGGCTGCCGAGAGACAGGAAGGGATACAGCCTTTCGGGATCGAGGCCATCGCGATTTTCGAGCCAGATGGCCCGCAGGGACTGCCCGAGTTTGCGGTTTGCGAGGAGCGGCAACAGGAAAGTGCGGACGAACTGGGCATAAGGCGTCCAGGTAGGGTCGGTGGCGCTGCGCTGTTCGAACGAGAGCAGGTCAACGAAAATCGGGTTTGGGCCCTGAAAGAGGATGTTCAGGGGGGTCGCGTCTTTTATGCCCCAACCGGACTGCAGAAGGGCTTCGCTGAGGTCGAGGGTCAGATTGCCGGCATCGACCAGCATTTCCGGACACCATTCGGCTGGGTAGGTGGGAAACGGAACAGCCTGATGTTCGACGAGGTGTCCCGGGAGCGCAGCCAGGCTCTCGGGGAGATTATCGGGAGACCACGTGCGAACAAGCTTGCCGTCGTTCTGGAGGGTTCCGGCCAGGGCTGAGGTGAGGAAATGGTCAAGCGTCAACGACGCTTCCGGGTACACTGACCGAAAAATTCGTCCGGCAGCGCGGAAAACCTGGCCGCCTGGGTCACGGAATGAAACGTTATTAGGGTTCGGTTCAGCTTTGTGCATCGTGGGAGGCCGGTGTGGTTTTTCTACCCTTGAACCACGCAACCAGGCGCTTCACTCTAAACAGCAGGCCCACCGCACCGATCAAAAAAATCTGGTAATATGCCGCACCCGAGCCGGGATCCACGTAAGCTTTGGCTTGGCTCTCCGCAGCCAGAAGTAAAAATGCAAGGACTGGCAGTTTCGAAACTACTACTTTTTTGGTCACTATCATATACAGATTTTTTAGGGTGACTACTGGCGTAATACAGGGCCCATAACAGGAGTGTGACACAAACCTGGACGGGTGTGTCACGGACGGTACCAGTAGTCAGTACTAGAACCGGGTGGCCGGGCGTCTGACCGGCAGGCCGACATGGCTTGCCGGTCAGTAGCCGAAGATCAGGCGGCTTGTGCGTCCGAAGATCCTGCGGGAGAGCCAAAGAAGGCCTCCGCAAAGGACGAGGACAGCAGCCACCATAAGCGGGACTTCGACGCTCCGAGGGACGGGGAGCATCCGCAAGATGAAATGCAGCACGACAATGGCGTAGTCGTGCAGGAAATACACGCCAAAACTGGCATCTGCCAGGTAGTGAAGTCTTGCGTGCAATTGCGTCCTACAGCGCCGAAGAACGGTCAGGTAGATACCGCAAAGCAGGAGTTTTTGCACCACATTGAGGTCCGGAAGCCTGGCCTCAGCGGAGAACATGGAGGGCGAATAGATGTTGCCACCATTTTTGAGATAGCCGACTTCGAGGAAGACAACAAGCGCCACGAGAGCCAAAAGCGCGGGTAGCCACCGCTCGTGCCAGGCGAGGATGCGATCACGGTTTCGGGAGAACCACATTCCAAAAAGATAGACGGGCAGAAAATGCACGGCAGACTGCAAAGTACTGCCGAGGTAGTCCGGGCGGTGAATAAAGACCGAGCCCACCAGCAGAAGGGGCAACAGGCTGTAAGGGGTCTCTCGGCGGTCGAGCCAGAGGAACAGGGGCGCGAGCAGATAGTAGATGCTGATCATGGGGATGAACCATAAAGGCCCCATGATGTGGTTGCCGGTCAGGTACGCCCATGAGACGTTCTGCCAAAGAGTCGGCCAATGGGCCGGATGGTCGGGGCTGAAGAGACCGCGGTTCCCGAGGGCGTCGTAAGTGATTTTGGGAATGGAAATCAGAAGATACGGCATCCCTACATTGAGAGCTTTCCGCTTCAGATAGTCGGGAAAACGGAACTTACCGGAGAGATGCTGAAAGAGAAACCCGGCGATGAAAACAAAGTAAACGGTGCCGTTTTGAAGAAGGCTGTATTGCAGGCGGCCCTGCCACACGTTCCTGTTGACGCCAACGGGGCCCAGCACATGTCCGGCCAAGATGAAGATGATGGCCAAAGCGCGGAAGCTGTGAACGTGAGGTAAGAACAAGAGTCAACGTAAGGGTAACATGAGAGTCCAGCCCCAATAAGCTTAGAATCGACAGCATACAGGTATTTTCCCGGGGCAATAGTTTCAATGTGGTTACTGCCACTGCTGACGATTCCTGAGCTGTTTTCTTATCTTCGTCGCAAGCGCCTGTTGTCTGCCCCACCCGACCACCCCAATAAGCTCAAGTCCCTCGCCGTACTTTCGCCATTCGTTCGCCGATTTATCTACTAATTGTGGTATCCCGCTTGCGTTTGGTTACCTGTTGTGCTCTGTAAGCTACACGAAAATCTACACTTATCTCAAAATAGAGCTTGCAACCCGAGTTGGGTAGTGGCACAATTACTCGTGTGGGCCAGAAGTGGTCGAAAGTGGCCAAACAAGTAGCTAAGTGGACCAAGAAACTCCAAAATCGTTCCAGTTGCCAGCCCGGGCCCCCCTCGGGATGTATGCGGTACGGATGGACGACAAGGGACGCATCAAGTTGCCAGTGGACTTCCAGACGTTCTTCGGGGCGTTTGAAGACAAGAAGTTGTTCGTGACGTCGCTCGATGGAGTCATAGGTCAAATTTACCCTATTTCCGTCTGGTGGCATAACGAAAATTTATTGAGGAACTCGCCGGATGACCCGAATGTGGTGTCGGACGTCCTCTTTAATGCGATGGACCTGGGGGCGGAGGCCGAGATTGACGGGTCGGGCCGGATCACAGTGAACACGCAGTTGAGGGAAGAGTTGGGCTGGGTCGGGCAGGAGCTTCATCTGTGGGCTGTTAAGGGCCGGGTGGACATTCTGAACGAAGAGCAGTACAAGGAACGCAGACGTCAGGCTCGCGAAGGTCTGGCCGAGAACGGCAAGCGTCGGGCAACCGAGAATGTTCGGCTTCTTGAGCAGAAGGGGTTGATGTAGGCGGTATGTCTTATGGCCGAACATTACTCAGTTCTGTTACAGGAGTCGCTGGAGTATCTGGCGATCAAGCCGGAAGGATTTTATTTGGACTGCACCGCCGGGATGGGCGGGCACTCGAAGGCGATCGCCGAGAGGCTGACGCCGGCGGGAAGATTAGTCGTAAACGACAGGGATTCGGAATCGCTGGAGATGGCGAAGCGGACTCTGATGGATTTTGTGGATCGTGCCGAGTTTCAGTGCGCCCCGTTTTCGATGTTGAACGAAAGCGGATTGGACGGCCTGCTCGCAGATCTTGGTACCTCTCGGTTCCAGCTAACGGACCCGGACAGAGGTTTCTCGCTTTTACAGGATGGGCCGCTCGACATGCGCATGGATCAAACGCGTGGCATGACGGCAGCCGATCTGGTGAATCACTCGGCCGAGACGGCCATAGCCGACTGGATATTCCAGTACGGACAAGAAAGGAGGAATGCGCGGAAGATAGCCAGAGCAATCTACGCGGCTCGACCCCTTCGGAGCACACTTCACCTGGCGGGTGTAGTGGAAGGGGTCGTTCCCCGCGTGGGACCCATACATCCGGCGACCAGAACGTTTCAGGCGCTGCGGATTGTAGTGAACGAAGAGATGAAGGAACTGGACGCGCTGTTGAACCGCGCACCGCGAATGGTGGCCCCTGGAGGTCGCATCGTGATGATCAGTTTCCACTCACTGGAAGACGTTCGGGTTAAGGACAAGTTTCGGGATCTGCAGCGCGCCGGCATTGCGCGGATCCTCACTAAAAAGCCGGTTGTGCCCGGGGACAAAGAGCTCCGGGAAAATGCCGCATCGAGAAGCGCAAAGCTCCGGGCGGTAGAGATTTTGAAGTCAGCAGCGTAGTAATTGGCAGGGAAACAGAGAGGCGGGAGGACAAAGATGGCAACCTGGTCAGGATTTTTCAAACAGAGTTCGTTCAAGCAGAGCTCGTTCAAGCAGGCGGACGCAATGGCGTCTGTTGATGCGCGGGATGCCATGCGTGCTCAGATGGACCCCTTTCGTTTGCGTTCCCTGCCGAACGACGACATCTACTTCTTTGCCAAGAGAATCGACAACTCCAAAGTTATCCGGCAGGCGGATCCCACCGCACGCGAGGAAATGGGCTCGGCGATGGTGGCTGCGGTGCTCCTGATGGTGCTGGCAGTGAGCATTATTATGCCCAAGGCGGCATGGATGCTGGAAGGCTACAAGCTGGAGTCTCTGAAGCAGGAGCACCAGACGCTGCTGGACCAGAAACGTGATCTGGAAGTTCGCGAAGCCAGGTTGCTGAGTCCGGAACGTCTGGCGGGCCTGGCGAAGGAAATTAATCTGACGACTCCGGGGGCGGACCAGATTGTTCACCTGGAGGGTCCGGAAGCGGCGGCGCTGGCGGCTACTCGAGCTCCTGCGACGGTTTCGGCGGAC
>RGPS01000137.1 GCA_010084195.1 Terriglobia bacterium | reverse complement strand
CGCGGATTGCTTCAACGCGGTGGACGAATGCGGCGCTCCCATGGTGTCGATCCCTGGCGGCGAACCCCTGATGCACCCGGAAATCGACAAGATCGTGGAAGGCCTGGTCGCTCGGAAGAAGTACATCTACCTCTGCACCAACGCTCTGCTGCTGAAAGAAAAGCTTCACCTGTTTACGCCAAGCAAGTACCTGACGTTTTCGGTTCACGTGGACGGCCAGAAGGAACACCACGACTTCTCCGTCTGCAAAGAAGGCGGCTACGAACTCGCCCTTGAAGGCATCAAAGAGGCCATCAAACGCGGCTTCCGTGTCACCACCAATACGACGCTGTTTGATGGCACCGATCCGAATTCCGTCCGCAGTTTCTTCGACGAAATGATGGAACTTGGCGTGGAAGGCATGATGCTGTCACCGGGCTATTCTTACGACAAGGCCCCTGACCAGAAGCACTTCCTCGGTCGCTCCCGCACACGGCGCTTGTTCCGTTCCATCCTTTCGAACCGAAAATCCACCTGGCAATTCAATCAGTCACCTCTGTTCCTCGAATTCCTGATGGGCGAACGCCACTACACCTGCACGCCGTGGGGTATGCCGACGTACAACGTCTTCGGCTGGCAGAAACCCTGCTACCTCCTGCAGGATGGCTACGCCGACACATTTCAGGAATTGATGGACTCGGTGGAATGGGCGAAGTACGGCACCGAATCCGGGAATCCGAAGTGCGCCAACTGTATGGTCCATTCCGGGTACGAGGCCAGCGCCGTACACCATCAGTTTGCCAGCTGGAAAGGCTTTGTTGCAGGGGCCCGCGCCTTCTTTGGGAAGTATCACGACGCAGAAGCGCTGAAGATGCTGGAGGAACCGGTGAAGTCGGTTCACGCCCAGGCGGGGCTGGTCCAGATCGAAACGAAGGTGACGGAACGTGAAGAGGTTAGCGCGTGAGCGAAACCGTCCTCAACCCCGACGACCTCGAAGTCGCACCGGGATCTGAGCACGACTTTCTGCAGGGCCAGGTCTTTCAGGCTGCGACGCCCGAAGAACTGCGGGAAGCCCTCGAGAAAGCCTTTGACTATCGCGGTGATGTCACCATCACGTTGAAGGACGGATCTGTGGTGGAAGGTTACATCTTCGACCGCCAGGCCGGCGCGACGCTCGCGACCTCCACGGTCCGCATGTTCCCCAAAAACGAAGCCGTAAAACGGACTATCTCCTGGTCAGAAATCGCCGGCCTTGCCTTTACGGGCCGCGACACCGCAGCCGGCAAGACGTGGGAAGCGTGGCTGAAGAAGTACTGGGAAAAGAAGCAGGCCGGCGAAACCAACATCGAACTCGCGCCTGAAAGCCTCGACTAGCCCCATCCCATGCCGACCCTCGACTGGTTTCCGCTCTGGCTCAGCCTGGAAGTCGCCACCATCGCAACGTGCCTGTCTGCAGGCGTGGGAATTTGGCTCGCCTGGGTGTTAGCCAACCGTACTTTCCCGGGCAAGGACATTGTGGACGCCCTCACGGCCTTGCCCCTTGCGCTGCCCCCAACCGTCCTTGGCTACTATTTATTGACCGTGATTGGCCGGAACAGCATGTTTGGCCAAGCCTGGGAGAGCGTGACCGGCAGCCCCCTCGTCTTTACGCCGGCTGCAGCCGTGATTGCCGCCATGCTCCACGCCATCCCGCTGCTGGTGAAGTCCACCCGGGCGGCCCTCGAATCCGTAGACCACGATTTCGAACGTGCCGGGCGCAGCCTGGGGGCGTCAGAATGGCGGATTTTCTGGCGCGTCAGCCTCCCGCTCGCGAAACGTCCGGTGGCTGCGGCTACAGCGCTGGCCTTTGCCCGTTGCCTCGGTGACTTCGGCGCCACTTTGATGATTGCGGGTGACATTCCAGGGCGAACGCAAACCGTGGCGGTCGCTGTTTTCGACGCCGTGGAGGCTGGCAATACCGCCACCGCCCGCTGGCTCGTCCTCGCCATCTCCGCCATCACCATTCTGCTGGTCTTCCTCTCCAATCGCCTGGAACGGAGGAGGCCCGCATGATCGCTGGAGCTTCGTTGCAGGTTGTGCTGGGCAAGAGCTTCCCCCCGGCTGAAGACTCGGCAGGTTTCGACCTGAGTGTGGAATTCGAAGCCGGCCCCGGCATCACCGCGCTGTACGGCCCCTCCGGCTCCGGCAAGACGCTGACTCTCGACGCGATTGCCGGCTTTATCACCCCGCAAGCCGGCCGCATCCAGCTCAACGGCCAAATTCTGTTCGACGCCGGCACCAGCGTCAGCATTCCTCCCCGCAACCGGGCATGTGGCTATGTCTTCCAGAACTACGCCCTGTTCCCGCACATGACCGTCCGCCGGAATCTGGCTTTTGCGGCCAATAACCTCCCGCGACTCGAACGCCACCGGCGCATCGCCGAACTGCTGGAACGCTTCCATCTCACCGAACTGGCCGGACGCAACCCGCGTGAGCTTTCAGGAGGCCAGAAACAGCGCGCCTCCATCGCCCGAGCCCTGATCACCCAGCCCAAAGCCTTGCTTCTGGATGAACCAGGCCGGGGTCTGGACGGCCAATTGCGTGCAGAACTCTACACCACGCTGCTCGATCTGAAAGCCCTGTCGAAGATCCCGATCCTGCTGGTCACCCATGACACCGAGGAGTGCTTCGCGCTGGCGGACAACGTCCTGCTCTACCAGAACGGGCGCATCTTGCACAGGGGCTCACCTGTAGAACTCCTCCGGAATCCCGGGAGCGCGGAAGTCGCCACGCTCCTTGGTGACTTCACCATCTTCAGCGCAGAGGTTCTCACGCTCGACCCCGCCCGCCAAATCAGTACCCTGAAAATGCTGGGCCAGGAGTTCAACGGGCCGCATCTGCGAGGCTGCTTCCGCGGCGACCGCGTGACGCTGTGCGCCCGCCCGGAGGAACTCCGCATCGTCGGCAAACCTGGTGACAACCGCATCCGCCGTGTCCCGCTGCGTATCACCGAACGCCCGCAGGCCGTAAGGGTGGACTTCGACAGCGGTCTGATCGTGGACATCCCCCGTGACCAATGGGCCGAGCGCCCCGACGACATCTGGGTAGATGTTCCCGCCGGGGCGCTGCGCCAAATCAGTAAGTAATCGGGACGACCTGTGTTACATGTCGCCGGAGGGTCCGTAGATTCCGGGAACTTTGCCGCCCATGGCGCGGAGGTAGGCGCTGAGCTGGCCACGGTGGTGAACGCAGTGCCGGATGGCCATGCTGAGGAAATTGACGGCGGGTGCCTGCATCATGCCGAAAAAGTCGATGGGGGCGGCGAGTTGGTCGTCCGTCATGGCACGGACACGGTCGAGAGCTGCGGGGATCGTTTCCTGATAGCGGGCAATGGCGTCGGCGGGGGTGTTGATTCCTGCTTCGGATTCTTTGCCGGAGGGAGGGCCAAAGGCCTGGCTGGAGATACAGTTCAGGAACCACACGTCGGCAAGGACGAGGTGGGTCAGCAAGCCGAGAGCGTTTTTGGACTTGGCGTCGGGGCTGTAGTCGAGGTGATCGGCGGGAACTGCGCCGAGAACCCCGAGGGTCGTTTTGGTTTCGTTTTGAAAGTCGGCGAGAAGAAAATCGGCGATGGTGCGGGCCTGGGTGGAATCCATTTTTATGCTCCTGTGGGAATGAAGACGTTTGACTACATTTAAGATGGTAGCGGATCGGAGCGGGATTGAGATTTGGGTCCGACTTGGCGCTGAGTTGACGGAGATCTGTTAGGCCGAACCATTGCGGTGACGGATCGGCGGCAGCCGTATCGCCCCGCCCTGCGGCGGAGTGCGTTCCACGTTGGTATCGATTAACCTGCTGCATCAGATGTAATCTGGGAGCCCATCCTTGTTTACCAAAAACAGGGGCGGGCTGCGGCCCGAGCAGGGGCTGTTTCGGCGTTACCGGCGACGCTGGATGACGAGGAAGCAGAGAAATATTTATGATCGGAAGTATGGAACACGAAGTGGCGCACGTCAGCTCTGCCGAAGTAATCCGCAATATTGCCGCGATTCTGGACCTTGTGGAGCGGCGCGCTGAGGTGATTGTGGAGCGTGATATGCGACCGGTGGCAAGGATCCAGCCCGCGCCCAAGCCAGGCCGCCTGTTGTCGGAGTGCATCGCGCTGGCCAAGGCGCACGAGGCTGAAAAAGGCACGGTTCCCACGCTGGACGATGAGTTCGGCCGGGACCTGGAAGAGATCATCGCCGGGCGGCGAGACGCGCTTGAGTCCCGATGGGACTGATACTCGATTCGAGCATTCTCATCGGGGCTGAACGCCAGGGACAATCGGTAACGCAGGTGCTGGAAGCGGTGCTGAACGCTTTCGGGAATCAGGAAGTAGCGATCCCTTCGGTGGCGCTGGTGGAACTGGCACAGGGGAGCTATCGGGCCAATACGCCGGAACGGCAAGTCCGTAGACAGGCGTTCGTCGATGAACTGCTGGCCGACGTCCCTGGGTATCCGTTTACAGCGCAGATTGCGCTGTTGGCCGGACGATTCGATGGAGAACAGCAGGCCAAAGGGGTAAAGATCCCGTTTCAGGACCTGCTCATTGGCGCGACCGCACCGGGTCTTAGTTACGCCATTGTGACGGGGAACCCGCGACACTTCCAACTGATTCCGAAACTGACAGTTATTGCGTTTTAGCGGTTGAAGACACGTCAGGCTCGGGGCGACAGACATGGTGTTGAAGGTGGCCCCGTTTCCCGGATGTCCACATCTGTTACATTGCGACGGACCGGAGCGGTCAAGGGCGCGAACGGCGTCGCGAACCCTTAAGGGGTCCGGTTCGCTGCTTCCATGGCCAAGTGAGCGGCCTCTCCTTTGGGTCGCCGCAGTCTGGCTGGTGCAGGGCAAACCGGGGTATACCTTCGACTTCACTACGACTCACTCCTGAGTTCGCCCGAAGGCCACTTCGACTTTGGGTGGATGGGGGAGCGAAGCCATTTGTTCTGAAATCACGGGTCGCAGGAACGGATGTACGGCAACGGAGATAGGCACCGATACTGGGGATTCGATACACTCCTCAGCAGGAACTACATGACCAAACGCCTTCTGCTTCTTGCCGTCTGCCACAGCGCCACTCTCGCGGCCGCCATCTACGTCAGCCCCTCCGGACAAGATCGCAACCCAGGAACGGAACAGCGGCCCGTCGCCTCGCTCGCAGCTGCGCAGAAACTGGCCCGTCAGCAGAAATCTCAGGGTCCGGTCACGGTCCTGCTCAAGACCGGGACATACTACCTGCCCGAAACCTTTGTCCTCACTCCGCAAGACTCCGGCACAACTTACGCGGCGGCCCCGGGGCAAACGCCCACGCTCAGCGGGGGGGCTCGCCTGAATCTGAAGTGGCAGCCGTACAAGGACGGCATTGTGATGGCGAAGGTCCCGACCGGGCTTCAGACGGACCAACTCTTTATCAACGGCCAGAGGCAGAACCTGGCGCGCTACCCCAACTTTGATGCAACCTCTGCCTACTTCAATGGCTAGGAAAGTGGAATCAAAGAAACAAGTTTTACCTCTTTGGGAAAAGGGAGTTTCTCGATGCTCCGGGCGAGTGGTTTCTCTACGAAAAGACATCCACCCTCTACTTCTACCCTCCCGCCGGTGTCGATCTGGCTAAGGCCACGGTAGAGGCCGTCCGGCTTCGGCACCTGATCGAGTTTCGGGGGGCAGCGCAAAACCCCGTCCGCGATGTCACGCTGCGGGGTATCACGTTTCGCCATACCCAGCGGACCTTCATGGATAACCGCGAACCGCTGCTGCGCAGTGACTGGACGGTCTACCGCGGCGGGGCGATTCTGATGACCGATGCGGAGAATTGTGAGCTGGATATGCTGTTTCTGGACCAGGTGGGGGGCAATGCCATCTTCCTGAACAAACACAATCGGAAGATCACGATCCGCCGGACGCATATTGCCAATGCCGGGGGGAATGGTGTGGCTTTTGTCGGCGATCCGGGGGCGGTGCGGAATCCGCTCTTTGAATATGGCGAGCGCCAGAATTTGAAAGATCTGGATCTGACGCCCGGCCCGAAGACCGACGACTATCCGGCAGACTGCGTGCTGGAGGACTCCCTGATTGAGCGCACGGGCCGCGTGGAAAAACAGACCGCGCCGGTGGAGATCTCCATGGCCCAGGACATTACGGTGAGGCACTGTTCGTTGTATGACGTGCCCCGGGCGGGGATCAACATCTCGGAAGGGACGTGGGGTGGCCACATCATCGAATTCAACGACGTCTTCGATACAGTGAAAGAGACCGGGGATCACGGCTCCATCAATTCGTGGGGCCGCGACCGTTATTGGGGCCTGAAGGACATTGACGCCAATACGCTCACCTTTGGCCCGAATCGCAGTTTGCCGCTGCTGGATGCGGTGAAACCTGTAATTCTCCGCAACAACCGCTTCCGCTGTGACCACGGTTGGGACATCGATCTGGACGACGGCACATCGAACTTTCAGCTCTATAACAACCTTGCCCTGAACGGTGGTATCAAGCTGCGCGAAGGCTTCTTCCGAACTGTCGAAAACAACATTATGGTGAACAATTCCTTCCACCCCCATGTCTGGTACAAGGGCAGTGAGGATGTGTTCCGGAATAACATCGTTTTCACGCCGTACAAGCCCATCCGGGTCGGCCAGCCGTGGGGTAAGGACGTCGATAACAATCTCCGGCATGTGCCTGGCCAGACGGTAGCTGCAGCTGCCACCGAACTCCGGAAGCAGAGCGCACGCGACGAACACTCCCTGGAAGCCGACGCGCAGTTCGTTGACCCAGCCACGGGGGACTACCGCGTCAAACCCGGCTCGCCTGCTCTTCAACTCGGATTTAAAAACTTTCCCATGGACCAGTTTGGAGTCCAGTGGCCCGCACTGAAGCGCATCGCACGGACACCGGAACTGCCGATACTCAATGCGCCCCAGCCGACGACGCTGCAGTCGACGCGTGACGCTCGCCCGGCGACATGGCTCGGCGCAACAGTGAAGAACATTGTCGGGATAGGCGAGGTCTCGGCCTCAGGCCTCCCGGACGAGACCGGTGTTCTCATCGTGGAAGTGCCCGCATCCAGTCGGGCTGCAGCCGCCGGGTTGCGCAAAGGAGATGTCGTGCTGAAGCTGGCGGGCAAGCCGACGGCAACGCTGCAGGCTCTGCAACGCCTATCGCAGGAAACTCCAGCGCTTGGCACGGTCACAGTGACGGTTTGGCGCGGTCAGAAGGAACTGAACCTTGAGGCCGCAGGGCCGGTGCGCTGAAGCCCGCTCTAGTCTGCCAGGGCCCTGGCATGGGCGGCGACGGCAGTCGTTAGTCCTGCCAGGTTATAACCGCCTTCGAGGACAGAGATCAGGCGTCCGTTTGCGTATTTATCGGCCACTTCGCGCAGCAGGTTTGTGAGGTCGGCGAAGTCTTCATCGGCCAGACGGAAGTGCCCCAGAGGGTCTCCGAGGCGGGAGTCGAAACCAGCCGAGATCATCACCAGATCGGGCTTGAACTCAGCCATGGCGGGTAAGAGGGAATCCCGAAATGCCCCGACAATTTCGGCGCGCCCGGCTCCGGCGGGGAACGGGCAGTTCAGCGTCTTCCCTGCCCCGTCCCCCTCCCCGGTCTCGTCGGGGTCGCCCGTGCCGGGATACCACGGTGACTGATGCGTGCTGAAGAAGAAAACCGAGCCGTCCCGGTAAAAGATGTCCTGCGTCCCGTTGCCGTGGTGAACGTCCCAGTCGGCAATGAGGACCCGTTCCGCACCGTGCTTCTTCTGCGCGTATCGAGCGGCCACGGCGATGCTGTTGAACAGACAAAAGCCCATGCCGCGATCTCTCGACGCATGGTGTCCCGGCGGCCTGACCACGCAAAACGCCCGCGAAGCCCGCTCGTCGAAAACTTCATCTACAGCCGTCAGAACCAGTCCGGCAGCACGTTTTGCCACATGCAGGGAATTCGGACAGATGTCCGTATCGCCGGTGCTCAAACTATGCCTGCCACTCTCTACATCAGTCGTCGCGACTCGAATATAGCCCCGCGAATGGACCAGCGCCAGTTCATCCCCGGTCGCAACACGGGGTGAATACTTCCCGAGGCGCGCGGTCCCCACACCTGCCACAGCGGCATCCCAGCGAGCTACCTGCTCAGGATGCCCAGGCCCAACGTCGTGCTGTTTCGCTATCTCTTCCGCGAGGAAAATCGCGCTCATAAGTTTGCCTCCCTTCGCAGCGCCTCAATACCAGGTACCCGAGACTTCGGGCTATCCAGGCTGAAGCTGCGGAAGTCTTCCAGGTCTTCTCTGATAAAGGCTTCAGTCATCGCTACGGCCTCCCGCAACGGTGCGGTCTCCTTCACGGTGGATGTCCACACAATCTCTCCGGCTACGGGATCGAACTGCCAGTTCCCGACCATTTCGCCACGGTCCATGATGGAGTGATCAGGCTTCTCCCCCGAGCCATGCAGCATCTGGCCGGTGATCGCATCCAGATTGCTGACCAGCGAATACTGCGGTGTCTTCGGAACCACGAATGCCTTAAATGCGGCTCGATCCTGGGGCAGCGCCAGGTACTCCCCCATCACCAACTCCAGACCCAATGGTTCCATCGCAACTTTCGCAGCCTTCACGCCCAGCCCGGAAAACGTCTGGAAGCCCGCCGTTGTCGCGCACCCGGTCCAGCCAAAGAAGTGCCGCGCCAGCGCCACAAAGCAGTCGGCTTCGCTCTGCTGAAAGTCAGTCAGCGGATTTTCTGGCCACAGCGCGTATTTATAACGCTGCTGATCCAGGCGACCATTCACCGGCACGCGGCGAATGTCACCGCTTACCTGCATCATGCCGAGCGCGACCGGCAACGTAGTGGTGATGCCCTTTTTCACGCCCTCGGGGCCGAGGCTCCGGGCCGCGTCACCGACCGCTGTCCGGATGCCGTCCGGTGCCAATGCCCCGCCCCGCAGGGCCTCGCGAATGGCACCACACAGCCGCGTAATCTCATCGTCAGCCACGCCCAGTTTCCGGGCCACCTTCGTTTCGCCCTCGGCAAATTGCCGACCCACCACCAGCCCCAGAGCATAATCCCGTCGCGGCAGGACGTAGGTGCAGCCGCGGGCGCTGGGCAGTTCGTGAATCTGCACGGCAGCGAGGGCTGCATCTGCCTCCGCACGCCGAATCCCTGCTCGCGAGAACAGCGTCAGGTAAGGAGCGCCACCGCCCACCGACCGCGCCCAGCCCACCTTTTCCAGAATCTGCGCGGCAGCCAGGCCCACCAGACTCCCGTCCAAACCTTGCCGGTGGCTCCACCACGCTTTCACTTTTGCGTCGCTCATCCAGCCACCATTATGAACCGTTCCTGCTATCCTGACCCCATGTTGCGTGCCCTGATTTATGCAGCACCTGCCCTGCTCACCCTCACCCTCCTCATGAACGCCGAGCCCCCCTACAAATACCCCACTACCCGCAAGTCCGATGTCGTGGATAACTATCACGGCACCAAAGTGGCGGACCCCTACCGCTGGCTCGAAGACGACCACGCCGCCGAAACCACGGCTTGGGTCACAGAACAGAACACGACCACACAGGCGTATTTCGCTCAAATCCCCTACCGCCAGCAACTCCGCGAGCGGATGACAAAGTTCTACAACTACGCCCGCGTCACCGCGCCCACACGCAGAGGCAATACCTACTTCTTCCGCCGCAACGATGGCCTGCAGAATCAGTCGGTGATTTACATGCAGCAAGGCCTGGACGGTAAGCCGGAACTCCTGCTCGATCCCAACAAACTCTCCGCCAACGGCACCGCCGTCCTCAGTGCCTCTGCTTACTCTCACGACGGCAAATATTTCGCCTATGGAGTCTCGCAGGGTGGCTCCGACTGGCAGGAGGGCCATGTTCTGGAAATTGCCACCCGCAAGGTCCTGCCCGATACGTTGAAGTGGCTCAAGGCGACGGGCCTCTCGTGGTCAGGCACCGGCTTTTTCTACTCCCGTTATCCGGCCCCGGAAGCGGGCAAAGAGATGTCGGCGAAGAATGAATTCCAGTCCGTCTGGTACCACCAGCTCGGGACCGACCAAAGTGACGACAAGAAGATTTTTGAGGACACAGCCCATGCCCAGCGCTTCCATCGGGTGGGCACCACCGAGGATGAGCGTTTCGCCATTCTCTCCACGTCTGATCGCGGCTCCGGCAAAAAGGGGAACACGCTCTACTACCGCGACCTGCTGGACCCAAACAGCACCTTCAAACCCATCGTTGCCGAGATTACGGATGATGAGTGGTCGGTCATCGATAACGTCCCGGGCGGCTTCCTGGTGGAAACCAACAACAAAGCGCCGAACAGCCGGGTGGCCTTCTTTAACACAACGACGGGCGAATGGAAGTCCATTATTGCTGAGAAGCCGGAGCCCCTCGAATCTGCTTCCACCGCCGGTGGCAAACTATTCGCCCGCTACATTAAGGACGTTGCCGCCCATGTCTATGTGCATTCCTTCGATGGCAAGCTGGAGAATGAGATCACCATGCCGGGAGCCGGCTCGGCCGGGGGCTTTGGGGGCCTGCACGATGACAAGTCTGTTTTTTACTCCTTCACTTCACTAAACTACCCACCGTCGATCTTCCGGTATGACATCGCGACAAAGAAGAGCACCCCGTTCTACGTGCCGCAGATCCCCGGCTTTGATTCCGGCAACTACGAGTCGAAGGAAGTCTTCGTCACCAGCAAGGACGGCACGCGGGTGCCGATGTTCATCGTCCACAAGCGGGGCCTGAAACTGGATGGTTCGAATCCTGCCTGGATTACGGGTTACGGCGGGTTCAATATCGTGGAATCGCCGAACTTTGATCCCCTGCGTCTGGCCCTGCTGGAACAGGGCTTCGTGTATGCGTCAGCCAATATGCGGGGTGGTGGCGAGTATGGCGAAAAATGGCATGATGCCGGCACCAAGCTGAAAAAGCAGAACGTCTTCGATGATTTCATTGCCTGTGCCGAGTGGCTGGTGAAGAACAAGTACACCTCACCAGACCATTTCGCCGCCAATGGAACCTCGAATGGAGGCCTGCTGATTGGGGCCGTGATCAACCAGCGTCCCGACCTGTTCCGCGTTGCGATTCCGCAGGCCGGCGTGATGGACATGCTGCGTTACCAGAAGTTCACCATTGGCTGGAATTGGGCCCCGGACTACGGCCTCAGCGACAACCCCGAAGAATTCAAGGCACAACTGGCGTACTCGCCCATCACCAATGTGCAGAAGGGTAAGAAGTACCCCGCGGTACTGGTCACCACAGCGGATCATGACGACCGCGTCGTCCCGGCCCACTCGTTCAAGTACGCGGCGGCCATGCAGGACGGTGTCAGCCCCGAACGCCCCGCCCTGATCCGGATCGAGACGAATTCCGGCCACGGAGCCAGCAACACCCAAAAGGCCATCGAGATCCGAGCCGACGTCTACGCCTTTACCATGTACAATCTCGGCATCACCCCGAAACTGCCGTGACGCAATGAAGCCATTTTCACAACCTGCATATCCGCTTGACTCAGGTTGCACACTATACCGGGCCGGGGCAGACTGCGGAAATCTGAGTCAAGCGGATACCCACCTTGCACAATTGGTGTAGTCCGCGATATGGGGCCAGGATGGCATCCTGCGCGCCTGTCGCCGACAGGCGGCCAAACCCCTTGGTCTGCGTTGGCGGGCTGGCAGCCAGTCTGCCCCCCCCGCCGGCAAGCTGCCAGACTGGCCCACAAAACGGACCGGTAGACACCAACCGCGAAAACGCTCTAGTTGTCGCTGTGGCGACCGGGGACCCGAACCGGGGGCTTCGTCGGTGACCAGTGCGTGTGAATGATAAGCCACGCATCCCCGCGTTTCTGGTAGACCTCAGTGCAGTTCCAGCGGACCATGCCAACGCTGCTGTGGCTGATGAACTGCATGGTGAGGATGGCGCAGTCGCCGAGCAACTGGACACGCGGTTCGTAGATTTCGTCGAATACCAGGCGCAGGCTGCGAAACGCGTTGTACCACTTGCGCAGAGAGTCTTTTCCATCCAGGCGCTCGTTCAGGAACGGGTCGAAATACGAGATGTCGTCGGCAGTAATCGCCAGGTAAGCTTCCGGGTCACCCCGACCCCACCGCTCCAGTGCGACGCGTTCGAGTTCCAAAACGTGGCTGGCAATATCCGTAGTTGGGGTCACAGTCTCTCCTTCAACCTGTTTCGATGCGGGGGGAGTGATGCCCGCGTTAAAAACATATATTCCAGCCGGAGACAGGTCGGCCGATAAAATTGTCGCCGGACGGTTTCAGCCCCCATCGCAACTGGTTGCCTCTATCAGGTCCATAAGGCCAATACGAAGCCCCGGACGTTCTTGTTGCGTTCCGATGTAACGTCCATTTTCCTGTACGTTATAATGGTTACAGGCCACGATCGTAGACGTTATGACAGGACCAGCACCGACGCGCTCCCCCATTCCGGTGCTTCGTGCGCTTCGGAAGCTCGGGAGCGACATTCGCGACGCTCGGCGGCGCAGGCGTATTCCTGTTGCCATTCTGGCAGAGCGTGCATCAATCAGCCGGACCACGCTGAATAAGGTGGAGAAGGGCGACAGCACCGTCTCGTTTGGTGCCTGGGCAACTGTACTCTTCGCTCTTGGTATGGCTGATCGGCTTGCGGATGTAGCTGATCCTCGCCACGATGCGATTGGGCGAGAGCTGGAAGAAGAACATCTGCCGAAGCGTATTCGACTGCCACGCCGCAAGAAGGATTCACCCCCTCACCACACCAAGGTTATGTGATGGAAAACGAAGTGTTCGTGTATCTGGACTTGCAAGGCACGCCTCAGTTGGTGGGACGGCTCTGGATGCGCGCCCGCCGGGATCGTGAAAGTGCCACGTTCGAATACGACGAAACGTGGCTTGCCCATCCGGAGCGGTTCTCGCTCGAACCCGCGCTAATGCTCGGGCCGGGTCCGTTTCATACGCCGTCCGATCAACCCTTATTTGGCGCTATCGGTGATTCCGCGCCGGATCGCTGGGGACGAGTCCTGATGCGCCGCGCAGAACGTCGCCGCGCCGAGAGTGAGCGGCAGACCCCTCGAACTCTCCGTGAAATCGACTATCTGCTGATGGTGGACGATGAAGCCCGCATGGGGGCGTTGCGTTTTGCGCGTCAGGCGGGAGGCCAGTTTCTGGCCCCATACGGCTCGCGGCGAATTCCTCCCCTCATCGAATTGCCCCGCCTGCTCTCCGCCGCAGAACATGCCTTGAACGGCGTAGACACAGAAGAGGACTTACGGCTTCTGCTGGCCCCTGGGTCGTCGTTGGGGGGCGCCCGCCCAAAGGCCTCTATCAGGGATCGCGACGGCAATCTCGCGATTGCCAAGTTCCCCAGTAAGGGTGACGAGATCAATACCGTTCTCTGGGAGGGTTTAGCCCTGACGCTTGCCGCCAAGGCGGGCATCGCAGTGCCGGTCTGGCGAATCGAGACCGTGGTCGGTGAATCCGTCCTGATCCTTCGACGCTTTGATCGTCATGCTGGATCGCGACTGCCGTTTCTCTCCGCCATGAGCATGCTGGGCGCGAAGGACAATGAGCCCCGTAGCTATCTGGAATTTGTCGATATCCTGCGCCGGCACGGAGCGGCCCCCCAAGAGGATATGAAGTCGCTATGGCGACGCATTGTGTTTAGCATCCTCATTTCCAATACTGACGACCATCTCCGCAACCACGGTTTTCTGTGGGCGGGTCCCGCTGGCTGGCGACTATCGCCGGCCTATGACCTGAATCCCGTACCAGCGGACGTTAAGCCCCGAATCCTCTCAACTGCCATTGATCTGGAGGATGGTACCGCCTCCCTGAAACTGGCGTTCGAAGTGGCGTCATATTTCGAGCTCAGTTCCCGCCAAGCTCGTTCGGTCGCATCCGAGGTCGGGCGCGCCGTCGCGACATGGCGAAATGAGGCAGGCAGACTCGGACTGGGAGCGGCCGAGATCCACCGTATGGCATCCGCCTTCGAACATGATGATCTCAAAGTCGCGCTGGTGACTTCGGTCGCTGGCTAAGCCGCGGGTGCGGTCGGAACGGTCTTTCCAGCGCTTCACCAACGAGGCTTGATTGTTTTTGGTTAGGGAATAACTGTGAAGGTGTTTCCAGCCACCAATATGAAGCTCGACTCCCCGTTGGGTCTGGAGACAATAACGACTCGGGCACCGACGACGGTCTGCGCCGACGTAGTCACCGTAGCCGTAAGCTGGGTCGCCGCAGTGTTCACCTCAATGTTGCTAACCCTGAAAGTAATATCGCGGGCGATCTTGACGAGGCCTCGGCCCCTGCCATGGTCCTCACTCTTACCGCGGAACGCGGAGGGCCGGGCCAGCCTCACCTCAATTGCACCGAACAGGTTCGTCCCCGTGAGCGTCAGAGTAAAGGTCGTCGCCGCCCTGCCGTTGAGAGGGAGGACGGACGTCACGGTCCGAATGTTAACCGCCCTGTCGTGATCCCCGTGATCCTCGCCGTAATCGTCGCTCGTGCTGACGCCGGAGACTCTTCCAACAACTTGTCCGGATGAGAGAGAGACGAGAACAATCTCGCCCTTGCCTTGAACCAGGACCAGCAGCAGATCGTCCCTGGTGTCGACCGCCAGAGCGCGGGCACCCGGGGCCGACCTTAAGGTCCGTGGCCACGCCGCTAACGGTTGTGCCCGAGATCGACAGGGGAAGGATAGAGATGGAACCGCCCGCCTGGTTAGCAATGTAGGCGGTGGACCCAACAATGACGACGTCACCAGTGCCGCCGGAGCGATCCGGGCTGACATAGAAGGAAGTGACCACACCGGTCGTAAGATGGACGACCAGCACCTTGCCATCATCCGCCGTCGCCGGGTCAATGACGATGGCGTAGGGGGTTCCAGCGAGCAGCCTGATGGCGGCAGGACGTGCGCCGCTCAGGGCGATGGTACCAGTCACTTTCGCGGTGGCGAGATTCAGGACGCTGATAGTGCCGTCGGCCTGGTTAGTGATGTAGGCAATGTCGGCTCTGTGGAAAGGTACCGTACCAGTTCCTCGCTACCGTTCGACTCAGACAGCGCCGCCTCCTTCCGGTCTATCCAATCCCCGGTATCGGAATTTCTGAAGGTCCGTTGCCTGGTTTGTCGCCTGGTCCGGAGACGCGTCTTCGATGGTCTACGGAAGTTGCGAAAATGCTCTAGGTACCTGGCGGTGTCGCTAGAGCAGCGTCCATCGCAGGCCTGCAAACCGTCCGAAGTCCCGATCCGAAGTCACCCATTCGCATCCCTGTTCTATAGCGAGCGCAGCAAACCATGCGTCCTGTGTCAGATTTCCTGCTGCGTTGGATTTCCGGCACAGATCGCTGTAGATTCGCCAGTGTCCTGCTCCCGGAGTAACCTGACGGCAGTTCGGCTGGCTAAGCAGCAAATCCGCAAAAGCAAGAAGGTCGGCCGTTGGGGTCGGCTGCAAATAGACGCGAGAATTGGAGCAGATTCGCACCACCGAGGCCAGGACCTGGGGTGCCATGGCATAGAGGGAGGGTCCATTAACGACGCCGTCGAGCCATGCCCGATACCGGTTGTGGTCCGCTGAGTCGGCGCGAAACGCATACACTAAAACGTTCACATCCGGCAGAATCACCTAGCTGTGACCTTCCATCGCATCCAGAAGTCCGCTGCTGTTGTTGAGGTCGATTCCGGGGAGCGTCCCGCCAAGTTCCTTGCCGACGGGAAGGACGACGGGCGGCCTGGTCATCAGTGTGTCGGACCGGTGCATGACCAGTTGCAAGGCTTCCTCCAGGAGGGCCGTAACGGTAGTGTTTCGAGCGCGTGCCTCGCGCCGAACCCGATCCGCGAGGACCGATTCGACACGCACGGTAGTTCTTACCGTATGTCGTGACATACCCATATAACGCAATCCTATCAGATTCACAGCAGGAATCCAGGCTAAGTTCGGACCGCGCGGCCGCAGCAATTTGTCCATAAGAAAATCCCGCTCCTTAGGACGATACCTGATGGCGGTAAATGCACCCGACACCGCTCAAACAGGGATATTGCCAAACCTGTGATCTTCAGAGATAAGTGGCGGGCTTTCTTCAGCTATCATAGAAGCCCGCCGGTCGCCGGTGGCGACACCAATGACCCAGGAACACTGGCCCTTGTCGCCGCCGCCGACCTAAAAGCGGGCGTGTTCCTTAGAAGGAAGTGACCACACCGGTCGTAAGATGGACGACCAGCACCTTGCCATCATCCGCCGTCGCCGGGTCA
>RGPS01000136.1 GCA_010084195.1 Terriglobia bacterium | reverse complement strand
GATATCGGTGAACTTACGTTTGCCGAGGAGTTCGAAGTGGTCCCGGACGATGCGGGCTTCCAGCGAGTCATCGCGTCCCCGGGCGTGAAGCTGGAGAAGCAGGGCTTCCGGCAGGGTGCGGGCGGCCACGCCTGGAGGATGAAAGGATTGAACCAAATCCAACGCAGAGGTCACGGTGTCTGCCGAAACCTTGGCGGCCTGGGCCATTTCCGGCAGAGCCACCCGAAGGAAGCCGTCTTCATCGAGATTCCCGATAATTTCGCGGGCGGCGGTGCGAAGTTCCGGGGAAGTATGGCGGATGTAGCCGACAAGATAGCAAGAAAGTTGGCAGAAGAGACGAAAGCTGCGCGATTGGCTTCCGGAAGAGCGACAAGGCCAACGGCACTCTCTGGCCAATAGCTATGGTTACGCGCTAAACTGCCATTCGGTACTCACTTGATGAAGCAGATACGCCGCGTAGCCGTTCTTGGAGCCGGAACCATGGGTTCCCGCATTGCCGCTCAACTCGCAAATGCGGGTGTCCCCTCACTGCTGCTGGATCTGGATGCAGCCACGGCAAAGAAGGGGCTTGACGCCGCGTTGAAGGGGCGTCCGGGCGCATTTTTCGTACCTGGTAATGCACGTTTGATTACCACCGGCAGTTTTGACGCCGATATTGCCAGGATCAAAGACTGCGACTGGATTATCGAGGCAGTTTCTGAGAATCTGGCGATCAAGCGAGCTTTATATGACCGTATCGTGGCTCATCGGGCACCCGGTTCGCTCGTTTCCACCAACACCAGTGGAATTCCGCTGGCTCAGATCGCCGAAGGTTATCCGGAAGAGTTTCGCGAGCGGTTCCTCGGGACCCACTTCTTCAATCCCCCCCGCTATCTGCACCTGGCCGAAGTGATTCCAGGCCCGGCCACCAAACCGGAACTTCTCACTTTCCTGGGCGACTTTTGTGATCGCCTGCTTGGCAAAGGTGTCGTCATCTGCAAAGACACGCCGAACTTCATTGCCAATCGGATCGGGTCATTTTTCGGTTCCATTGTCCAGCAGCAGACGGAAGTGCTGGATCTTTCCATCGAAGAAGTGGATCTTCTCACAGGCGAATTGATCGGCCTGCCGAAGAGCGCCAGTTACCGGCTGCTCGACATCGTCGGGCTGGACGTTTGGGCGCATGTGACTCGCAATCTCCACGCTGCCGTCCCCAATGACCCGTTTCGGGATATTTTCGTGCTGCCCGGGTTCCTCAACGAGATGATGACCCGCGGCTGGCTTGGAGACAAGACTGGTCAGGGCTGTTACAAGCGGGTTGGCAAGGACCGGGAAATCTGGGCAATTGACCGCAAGACTTTTGAGTATCACGCGGCAGTAAAGCCCCGCTTCGCCTCGCTCGAAACGGTTCGAAAGATTGAAGCTTTGCCTGATCGCCTCAAGGCTCTGGTGGCGCTCGATGACAAGGTCGGCAGCTTCCTCTGGCAGGTGCTGAGTAGTCACATGATCTATTCAGCTCATATGGTGCCGGAGATCTCGAACCGGATTGTCGAGATTGATCGTGCGATGTGCTGGGGTTATGCCAATACGCTCGGACCGTTTGAGCTTTGGGATGCCCTGGGTTTTGAGGCGACGGCCCGCCGCATGGAAGCGGAAGGGAGACACCTGCCGGACAATGTTCAGCGCATGCTGTCTGCCGGGGCGAAGTCCTTCTATCAGGCAGCTGATGCCGACGGCCAACCGAAGACCCAGTATTTTGATCTGGCAGGGACAGGCTATGCGGAGCTTGAACCACGTCCGGGGGTAACCGTTTTGAGGGCGGTCAAGCGCGCCCGGGGTGTCATCAAGACCAACCCGGGTGCTTCGCTGATCGACCTGGGTGACGGCGTGCTTTGTGCGGAATTCCACAGCAAGATGAACTCGCTGGGCGAAGATACCCTGCGCATGCTGCAGGCGGGCCTGGTCGAACTGGAATCGAACTACAGTGCGATGGTCATCGCCAACCAGGGTGACAACTTCTCTGTTGGTGCCAACCTGATGATGGTGTTGTTGGCGGCGCAGGAGGGCGAGTGGGACGAACTCAACCTCGCCATTCACCGCTACCAGCAGCTCAACATGCAACTGAAATACGCGGCGAAGCCGGTGGTGGCGGCACCGTTCGGGATGGCTCTCGGCGGAGGGTGTGAGACTCCGCTGCACTGTGCCCGGATTCAGGCTTCTGCCGAGCTTTATATGGGGCTGGTGGAAGTTGGCGTCGGCGTGATCCCGGGGGGCGGTGGCTGCAAGGAAATGATCCTTCGGGAACGCGACGTGAAAAAGTCGTTTGAGCGGCTCGGTTTTGCCAAAGTCTCCGGCAGCGCGCAGGAGGCTCGCGAGTTTGGTTACCTGCGGGACGGCGACGGGATTTCGATGAATAAAGAGCGCCTTATTGATGACGCTAAGGGACTGGCGCTGTCACTCGTTTCCGGCTACGCCCCGGGTGCCCCCCGAACGGATGTGACGGTGTCGGGTGCCGAAGGCTTCGCCCTGATGAAGATGGGGGTCTGGATGGCCCGTCAAGGTGGCTATATATCTGACTACGATGTGGTGGTTGGAGAGAAACTGGCCCACGTTCTGAGTGGTGGCCGGCTGACGGGCAGCCAGCAGGTTTCCGAGCAGTATCTGCTCGATCTGGAAAGGGAGGCGTTCCTGAGCCTCTGCGGACGCCCCGAGACTCAGGCCCGCATCCAGCACATGCTGAAGACCGGTAAACCGCTCCGGAATTGAGTCTGGTCGCTTTGAAAGGTGGTGTGTCCGATGGCGATTCGATTGTTCCGGAAGGCCTCAGGCCTGGTGGCTGTCTCTGGCGGAGGCAAGGCCTTTGTGGCTGTGACGCCGAGTTCGGGCACAGGAGTTCTGCCGAAGTTGCACGGCATTGCGTTTGCGGACTTTGACCAGGATGGGGACGAGGCCATATTTGCAGCCATGGGGAGGGCGGTGCCGGGCGACACGCAGGTCTCGCACCTGTTCCAAAATCCCGGTAACAGAAATGCCTGGGTGTCTTTGAAGCTGGTCGGGACCCATACGAACCGTGCCGCCATAGGGGCCAGACTGCACTTGACAGTGCTGGGTCGAGCGGGGACCAGACATATCTGTCGAACAGTATCGAGCGGGGGATCGTTCGCCTCGTCGCCCCGGCTGCAGCACGTTGGCCTGGGCAATGCGACTGCGATTGAGCGTCCGGAGATCAATTGGCCGGGCGTTGAGGCGGCCCGGATGCTGCGTTTGGTACCCCTTCGAAAGCTTCTTACGCTTCAGGAGCCCGGTAAATGAGAATCCGTAGCCTGGGCGCGATTTTCCCTCTGTTGCTGCTCGGAGCTGACGTCCCCAGGGTCAACTTCGTGGATGTCGCGGCACGCTCGGGCCTTGTGGCTTCCACAACATTTGGCGGCAAGCAGAAGAAGGACTACATTCTGGAAACGACCGGCACCGGGGCGACGATCTTCGATTTTGACGGCGATGGCGCCAACGATATCTTTATCGCCAACGGAACGACGATGGGAAAGATAGCGACTGCCACTCCCTCTTTTCTCTATCGGAATGACGGTAAGGGCCATTTCGTGGACGTGGCGAGGCAGGCCGGGCTGACAAAGTCTGGCTGGGCCCAGGCAGGGTGTGCGGCGGACTTTGACAATGACGGTGGAACGGATTTGTTTGTCACCTACTACGGCCACAACACGCTCTATCGGAATGATGGTAAGGGACACTTTTCCAACGTAAGCGCCTCCGCCGGCTTCGAGTCGGGACCGGCGCGCTGGGGTGCCGGATGTGCGTTTGTCGATTACGACCGGGATGGTTTTGTGGACATCTTTGTCTCGAACTACGTGGATTTGGATCTGAGTACAACGCCGGTGCCCGGCAGTGCGAAAGGGTGCGAGTGGAAAGGGCTGAAGGTTCTGTGCGGACCGGTCGGCCTGCCGAAGGCTCACAACAGTCTGTACCACAACAACCGGAACGGGACCTTTACTGATGTTTCTGATGCTGCCGGCATTCTTCGGCCGGGGGGGCGTTACGGCCTGGGGGTTGTTGCGGCTGATTTTGACAACGACGGCTGGCCGGACATCTATGTGGCCTGTGATCAGACGCCGAGTCTTCTATATCGCAATAAGCATGACGGGACGTTTGAGGATGTGGGCGAACGGTCAGGCGTTGCCTACAATGCCGATGGACATCTTCAGGCCGGGATGGGGGTGGCGATAGCGGATTTCGAAGGTAAGGGTTTTTTCGGGATTGCGAAAACAAATTTCTCGGGTGACCGGCCATCGCTGTACCGAAATGAAGACGGGAACTTCTTCGAGGACATCTCGGAGCCTGCAGGCCTTGGGCGAAATCAATTGCTGGGTTGGGGCCTTGCCTTTTCCGATGTGGATGAGGACGGCTGGCCCGACATGATCATTGCGAATGGCCATATCTATCCGGAACTGACTGGCTCCCAGGTGGGGGAGACCTACAGGCAGAAGACGCTGTTGTACCTGAATGACGGTGCGGGTAAGTTTGAGGATGCGACCCCTTTGGGAGGGTCGGGCTTTGCTTCCCTGCGACCGTCGAGGGGGCTGGCGGTTGGGGATGTTGACGGTGATTCGAGGCCAGAGATCGTGATCGTCAACCTGAATGACGCGCCGGCGATGCTGAAGAACCTGAGTCCGCGAAAGGGGTGGGTGTCGGTGTCGCTGGCGGGCGTCAAATCCAACCGCAGCGCCATTGGGGCAAGAGTTACGGTTGAAGCCGAGGGCAGGAAGCAGATGCAGGAAGTGGCGAGCGGCGGCAGCTATTTTTCGCAGAACTCGATGACTTTGTATTTCGGGCTGGGGAAGGCCACAAAACTGGAGCGGCTTGAGGTTCGGTGGCCCTCCGGCGAGGTGCAAAGCTGGAGCAGTGTGCAGGCAGGTCGGGGTCTGCGTATTTCTGAAGGTAGTGCTGAGATAACCACAAAACCTTAAGCGGGCGGCACCGAACAACTGTATTGCCTGAAACCAGCTACAGGCGTGCCAACTCGCTTCAGATGAAATCTCAGATTACGCAGTGGTCCCGCATATTTTGCGCGGCGTTGCCGATGCTCTTGCTCGCAGCCGACGCTCCCGGAGTGAATTTCCTTTATATTGCCCCCCCGTTCGGGCCTGCTGGCTTCCAAGGCGTTTGGAGGCAAGCAGAAAAAAGATTAGCTTAGCTGCCTGGCGAGACACGGAGACTGCATGGTCTCTGAGCGGTCAACACACAGGCCTGACGGATCTCGTCCTGACGGAACACGGAGAGCAGCAAGCAAGTCTCCTGGGTGAGCGTCTGAGCAAACTACAGTTCTCGGAGGTCCTGACCAGCCCGCTCCGGAGGGCAAATAGAACCTGTGAACTGGCAGGCTTCGGAACGGCAGCGCGGGTCGACGCCGATCTCGTCGAATGGGACTACGGAAAATACGAAGGGCTGCGCCGAGCCGAGATTCTGAAAGGCAGGCCCGCCTGGAAACTTTTCTGCGACGGCTGTCCGGGGGGGAGAATCACCAGAGCAAGTCGCTGCGAGAGCAGACCGGAGCGTAGAACGAATCCGGGCGGTGAACGGCAACCTGCTGATCTGCTCCAGCGGGCATTTCCTCAGAGTGTTGGCGGCCCGCTGGCTGGGCCTGAACCGGTTCACGGCAGAGACTTCGTGCTCACCACCGCTAGCGTCAGCGTGCTGGGCGCTCCGCGGTAAACGTGTTGGCATCGACCGGCCTGTAGGCGGCAGTGTCCCGGTGGAGGCCTGTTTTCCCAACCGGAACTACCTGGCCGTAGTGACGGAATCGATCTTCGAGCTGTCCGCCCTTTCGCCTTTGGCCGTAACCTTCACCCCGCCGTCGATGGCTTCGTACGTTGAGGTGGCCCTTGTAATCGGCACACGCCTTGAGCTTGTTTCGGTTTCGCGGTGTTGTATTTTGGAGGTGCCGAGCGTATTGTCGGCCCCCAATGCGATGGTGGCGAGGCGAGTATTGCGAAAGTTATGTCCAGAACTCTTCTCATTTGGTAAGCTCCCTTCAGTGGCGTATTATAATAAAGTGTAAGTATTAAGCATGGACATTGAGTCGTCGCACATCTCCAGTGATGCCCTTACGGGGTTACCCGGTCGAACTGCTTTTCTGGCCCAGGTAGCTGCGTTGTTGCTGCAAATTCCGGATCCGGGGGACCCGCCCGCCGTTCTGTCAGTAGATCTTCACCGGTTCAAGGCCGTGAATGACGGTCTGGGGAACGAGGTCGGAGATGTGGTCCTGCAGCGTGTCGCAAAGCGGATCCGGGATGCCTGCGGTCCGCAAGCCTTCACCGCCAGAATCAGCGGCGACGAGTTTGGCGTCTTGTTACCCCGTACTTCGGGAGCAAAGGAATTGGCCGACAGGATGCTGGATGTGCTTGCCCGTCCTTGTGCCGTGCGTGGTCATATTGTCAATCTGACAGCCAGCATCGGTATTGCGTCAAGCACGGAAGGCATGTCGGCGGCCGAACTCGTAGGCGTGGCAAATATCGCCTTGCACCATGCGGAAAAGGCGGGCGGAAATCAGTACGTCGTTTTTGAACTTCCGATGCAGGAGTCCTCGAATCTGCGTTTCCTTCTGGAGCGAGACCTGCGAGCTGCAATCGCACTCCAGCAAAAAGAGCTTCAGATCGCCCTGGAATTAGACCAATTCTCTCTTGTCTACCAGCCTCAATTCAATTTGGAAAGCCGGCGAATCAATGGCTTTGAAGCCTTAATTCGGTGGGTTCATCCGCAACGGGGTGTAATTAGCCCGGGTGATTTTATTCCACTGGCCGAGGAAATCGGCCTGATTGGGCAAATCGGTACTTGGGTGCTTCGGACCGCATGCTGCGCAGCCACCAAATGGCCGGATGACGGTGGGCCGCAATTGCTTCTAAGCGTTAACGTATCCGCACAACAATTAAATGAGGGCCCGGCCTTCGTGAAATTGGTTGCGCAGGTACTTTCGGAATCAGGGCTTGCACCTGAGCGTCTTGTCCTGGAGATTACAGAATCGATTGCCGTAGGCGACGTAGCGGAAGTACTCCTTGGAATTCGGAACCTGGGAGTCCAGTTGAGCGTGGACGACTTTGGGATGGGGTTCTCGTCTCTCAGCCATCTTTCACGTTTCGGTTTTGACCGTTTGAAAATTGACCAATCATTCGTCCATGCACTGGCGCCAGCTGAGCCAGACAGCTCCACTGGCCGACCAGCAGAAGGAACCGCCCTGAAGGTATCGAGGCGGGCGCAGGCCGCCTGGATACTTCGGGCTATCACAGGTCTTGGAATCGGCCTGGGACTCTCGACTATTGCGGAGGGTGTGGAAAACCAAACACAGGAAAACGTCCTTCGCCTGGCTGGGATCACAGAGGCACAGGGGTTCTTCTACTGTCGGCCCCTGTCGGAAGATGAGGTGTTGCAATTCATGGCGATGTATCGCTTTGTATCGTCTGACGATGGAGGCTGGCAGTGAGCGAGCAAATATACAGCCTTGCCTATGTCAGCAGGAGCCGGATCTCCGGAACAAGCGAGGACGTGGACGCTGCTATCACCTCCATTTTGGAATCGGCGCGACGTAATAACCTTGCCTGTGCTGTCACGGGGGCACTTTTGTACACCGAAGGCTGGTTTGCGCAAATTCTGGAAGGACCACTGGAGGGAATTGAACTTACGTTCGAACTCATCATGGCAGACCGGCGGCATGCCAATATCACCGTGTTGCAGTTTCATCCTGTCCAGGAGCGGGCGTTCTCTGTCTGGTCGATGGCGTACAGCGGTTCTGATGTCGAGACGCGAACGCGTCACAAATTGTTGGGTATCGAGTCTTCCCCGGACGAACTGCCGGTGCTGGCGATGGGCAAGTCGTTTGTCAGCGCCCTGCAGGATATTATCACCAGACAGGGAACTGCGGACTCTCACCCCTGACTTGTCGGGTATGGGATTGTCCCCCTGGCCAGGTAGTCAGAACGGTTGCGTCGGAATGGCACCTCGCCCGGGCGGTAACCATACGATGCCTCAAAGCGTAACGATACGGATGTTCCGCACTATCTTCTGTTGTCATGAATAAGGACGGCTGGATTCAGACTCAGCTGCCATCTTCGTGATTCTTGACTGCCAGAGTAGGTTTATTCTAATATTCTAATGACACAGGGCGGGGAATCCCCACCACGGAACCAGCTTCGTCACACCAGAACCAAAAACAGCAATGAAATCAAATGTTTGGGCTCGTCAAGAAAGTTGGTTACGGAATCGCTGGGCGCTGGGCAACGAGCACGATCTTTCCGCGCCGGTGGTCCGACTCTGGAACTCCACAACAATCTCGTAGAGAACCGATTGTTGGCCCTCCCGGCCTTCAATCCGGCGAGCTCGGGTGAGGGGGCTGAGGTGTATTGGTATAAACCGGTCCGTTTGTGCTGTCTGGTTGCCAACCCGCTAACGCAGCCCCTGGGCTCTGGCGGATGTCGGCGACAGGCGCGCAGGATGCCAACCGGATGCCAACCGGGTGCCATCCACTATGCCAGCCTGGCCCCACAGCCCGGACTGCCGTAATTGTGGAAATAGTCCAGGCGTTAAACACTGCCTGTGTCATTAGGCTGTCCTGTCGGACCACTTTTGGGGCGGCGGAGCTGAAATCCGGTACGCTGTGCGCGAATTCATGAAGGGGAGAATGCGACATTAGATCTGGAGCGCCTTTTATGCCAGAAGCAGTCATCGTCGATTGTCTCCGGACGCCGGTTGGGAAGTCGGGCCGGGGTTCTTTGCGAAATACACGCCCGGATGATCTTGCCGCGTTCGTGATCCAGGCCCTGTTGGCCAAGTATCCGCAGCTTCCTCACGATGAGATTGAGGACCTGATTCTGGGGTGCGCCGCACCAGAGGGCGAATCGGGGTCGAATATGGCGCGCATCGCGGTACTTCGCGCCGGGCTTCCGGTTACGACGACCGGTGTCACCATCAACCGTTTTTGCAGTTCCGGCCTGCAGTCTATTGCCATGGCTGCGGACCGAATTCGGTCGGGCGGGGCCGAGATCCTGCTGGCCGGCGGCGCCGAGTCGATGAGCATGATCCCGATGGCAGGGAACAAGCCCGCGCCAAATCCGTGGTTCGTGGACAACTATCCCGAGATCTACATCAATATGGGGCTGACGGCGGAGCGTGTCCAGCAGAAGTGGGGTGTGACCCGCGAAGAGTCCGACATGTTCTCGTTCCAGAGCCACCAGAAAGCTCTGCAGGCGCAGGCAACGGGCAAGTTCACGGAAGAGATTGTGCCTGTGAAACTCGAAAACGTGGGGCCTGACGGGAAGACGGAAACAATTTTCTCGGTCGATGAAGGGCCTCGGGCCGATACCTCCTACGAGGCGCTGGCGAAACTGAAGCCAGTGTTTCACGTTGCGGGAACGGTGACGGCGGGCAATGCGTCTCAGACGAGTGATGGCGCTTCTGTGGCGATCGTCATGTCGGATACGAAAGCGAAGGCGTTGGGGCTTAAGCCGATGGCCAGGTTTGTGAGCTTCGCGGTGGGGGGAGTTGCACCCGACCTGATGGGAATTGGGCCGGTGGTGGCGATTCCCCGGGCCCTGGCGATGGCAGGCCTGAAGCTGGAAGACATTGGTGTGGTGGAACTGAATGAAGCGTTTGCGGTACAGGCTCTGTCGGTGATGAAAGTTGCCGGAATTGACCCGGCCAGGGTCAATGTAAATGGCGGTGCGGTGGCCCTGGGCCATCCATTAGGGTGCACAGGGGCGAAGCTGACGGCGTCAATCCTGCGCGAGATGCAGCGTGAAAATCATCGCTACGGCATGGTCACCATGTGCGTGGGCGGCGGCCAGGGTGCGGCCGGAATTTTCGAGAGGATGTAAGTCTATGTCGACATCAATTACCGATATGAAGGTAAAGCGCGTTGGTGGTTCGTTTCTCATTGAAGACCATTCGGTGGCGGAGACCTATACGCCCGAAGATCTGACTCCGGAGCACCTCGCGATCAAGCGAGCTGCCAAGGAATTCTTCGATAAAGAAGTAGTGCCGAACCTGGACGCGATTGTCGCCGGGGACCGGGATCTGGCCGTTTCGCTGGTGCGAAAAGGTGCGGAACTGGGCCTGACGGCGGTGCTGGTGCCGGAAGAGTACGGCGGCATGGAACTGGATCTGGCGTCGTCGATGGTGGTCTCAGAAGAGATTGGCCGGGATGGGAATTTTGGCGGCTGGATTGGGGCGCACTCAGGGATCGGGACGCTGCCTCTCTTGTTGTTCGGGACCGAAGCTCAGAAGAAGAAATACCTGCCCCGGCTTTCTACTGCCGAACTGATTGGCGCCTATGCCCTGACAGAGCCGCATTGCGGTTCCGATTCGCTGGCTGCAAAGACCCGTGCGGACCTGTCGGAGGACGGAACTCACTACGTGCTGAACGGCACGAAGATGTGGATCACGAACGGCGGAGTGGCGGATCTGTTTACGGTGTTTGCCAAGGTCAACGGTGAGCAGTTCTCTGCGTTTCTCGTGGAGCGTGCTTTTGGCGGCGTCACCAGCGGCAAAGAAGAGCACAAGATGGGCATCAAGGGCAGTTCCACGACGGCGGTCTATTTGGACAACGTCAAGGTGCCGGTGGAGAATCTGCTGGGTGAGATTGGACGCGGGCATATTATCGCGTTCAACATTCTAAACCTGGGTCGTCTGAAGCTTGGTCCGTCCACGCTGGGTGGTGCGAAGTTCGTGTTGCGGACGTCGATTGCTTATGCGAAGCAGCGGAAGGCCTTTGGGGCCGAGATCGCGAAGCTGGGCATGATCAAGCACAAGCTTGCCGAGATGGCGATCCGGATCTTCGCGACGGAGTGCATTTCGTTCCGGACCGAGGGCCTGATCAGCAGCTATCTGGAGGGCTTCAGCTGGGCGGAGCCGGAAGCGGCGAAACGCATGATGAAGGCCGTGGAAGAGTTCGCCACGGAATGTTCCATGGTGAAGGTGCAGGGTTCGGAGATGCTGGACTACGTGGTGGATGAAGGCGTGCAGATCCACGGCGGTAACGGTTATCACCAGGACTACGCGGTGGAGCGGGCTTACCGCGATTCGCGTATCAACCGGATCTTTGAAGGCACCAGCGAGATCAATCGGCTGCTGGCAACCGGCATGATGCTGAAGCGCGCCATGGCGGGTCGGCTCGGTCTGGTGAAGGCAGTGAAGGGCCTGATGGAAGAAGTTCTGGCCGGGCCTTCGTTGGCCGGTGACACGGTCTCCGAAGAACGCCGTCTGGTCTCGAACGCCAAGAAGATTGGCCTGCAGTTGTTGGGCGTGGCGTTTGAGAAGTTTGGCGCGGCGCTGGACAAGGAGCAGGAAGTGGTGGCCGGGATCTCGGATGTGCTGATGGAGACGTTCGCGATGGAGTCGGCGCTGCTTCGTGTGGAGAAGATGGGGTCGGCTGGTACGGCTTCTGACATGGCGGCGGTCTATCTGCGCGATGGGTTGACGCGGATTGACGGTTTTGCGCGGACGGTGCTGGCTGGTTGTTCCGAAGGCGATGCTCTGCGCACTAATATGGTGGTGCTGCGCCGGTTTGCGAAGTTTGAGCCGGTGAACGCGATTGCGTTGCGGCGCAGTATTGCAGATCGGCTGATTGTTTCCGGCCATTACGGTGTCTAGTTTGCTGGTTCCCCGTCTTGTGGTGACTGTTGGGTTGCCCGGGGCGGGGAAGTCCACGTACCTGGAGTCGATTGGCGCGCACGCGATTTCCAGCGATGCGGTGCGGGTGTTACTCGCCGATGATGTGACGGACCAGACGATTAATGGTCGTGTCTTTGCGGCGGTGAAGTATCTGGTTCGGCAGAGGCTGGAACTGCGGCGTCCGGTAACGTACGTGGATGCCACGAATCTGGTGCGGCGGGATCGGCGAAGCTGGCTTGAACTCGGGCGCGAGCACGGTGCGCGTGTGGAAGCGCTGTGGTTCGACGTGCCACTGCCGGTATGTAAACAACGGAATGCCGGACGGCAACGGGTGGTGCCCGAGTGGGTTCTGGATTTGATGGCTGCCCGATTTATTCCTCCCTCCGTAGCGGAAGGGTTTGATGAGGTTCGGAAATGTCCGGCGTACGCCAAATAACTGATCACCCTTCGATTAATCACCCCACGTACTTCCTGGAGAGCTCGTTTACCGAAGACGGGCGGGATATTCTGTTCACTTCGTACCGCACCGGAACGCCGCAGTTATTCACGGTGGGGTTTGAAACCGGGGAACTTCGACAGTTGACTGATAGTGTCGGGGTCCATCCCTACTCGGCGGCCATCCGCGGGGACAGAGTCTTCTTCGTCCGGGCGGGAGGCGTGTGGGTTCTGAGCCTCAAAAGTGGGGCCGAGAGGTTGATTGCTCAGTTTGACGGGCAACTGGGTGAGGCGGCTCCGGACGCTGCGGGCGAATGGCTGGTGGCTGCGATCAAGTTGCGGGAGGGTGGCAGCGGCATGGTCTGCGGACGCCAGGATGGTTCGGATTGGCGCTTCATCCCTTATCCCCGAACGGTGATACATCCGCAGTTTCATCCCCTGGAGCCGGAGTGGATTGAGTTTTCAGGGGACCCTGCCCCGCGAATGCACCGCGTGCGTCGGGATGGCACCGGGATGGAATGCCTATACGAGCACGGGAATGACGAGTTCGTTGTGCATGAGACTTTTCTGGGGAATACGGGCGACCTCGTGTTTACGGTGTGGCCCCGCCTGCTGTGTCGAATGGACTGGACATCGCGGGAGATCCGTACGATTGCAGAATTCAATGCGTGGCACATCACTCCCGATGCGAAAGGCGAGCGGGTTCTGTGCGATACCAATCATCCGGATACCGGTATCTGGCTGCTTGACGTGGCGACGGGGACACGGCAGTTTGTGTGCGAGTCGAAGGCGTCGAATCAGGGTTCCCAGTGGAAGCTGTCGAGATACGCCCTGAAGGCGGACTTCGTAGCCGCCCAGAAGAATAATCTGAGCTGGATGGAGACGCCGACCGATACGGTGTACGGACCGCAGTGGACACATCCCCATCCGGCGTTTTCTCAGGATGAGCAGCGGATCACGTTTACTTCCGATTGCACGGGCACGAGCCAGGTTTGGGTGGCAGAGCTTCCCGTTGCCTGGTAAAACGTCGTTGCCTGGTAAACTGTAGAAATGAGCAACCAAGTCCGGATGGTGCAATGCGTCAAGTTGGGGAAAGAGCTGGAAGGTCTGACGGAAGTGCCGTTTGAAGGGCATCCGCTGGGCCAGCGTATCTACGACAATGTGTCGAAAGATGCGTGGAAGATGTGGGTAGAGCACATGAAGATGCTGATGAACGAATACCGTCTGAATCTGGGCACGACGGAGGCTCAGGAGTTCATTATTCAGCAGATGGAGCAGTACTTCTTCGGTGCTGGTGCGGCGCTGCCGCCCGATTTCGTCCCGCAGGGACACTAAAGCCAGTCAGACCAGATAATGAGCCAGTCGGACATGGGAAACACAGGGCAGAAGGCCCTGATTATTGGAGCTGGTCCGGCGGGTTTGACGGCGGCGTTTGAGCTGTTGGAGCGGTCGCAGGTCCAGCCGATAGTGCTGGAAAAAAGCGATTCGTTCGGCGGTATCTCCCGCACGGTTCGGTACAAAGGCAATCGGATCGATATTGGTGGACACCGGTTCTTTTCCAAGTCCGACCGGGTGATGGACTGGTGGAAGCGCGTGATGCCGGTGGAGGGTGACGCGCATTCCATTACCTACCAGGGGAAGACCCGCGAAGTAGCGGGTTCCGGACCGATTGACGCGACCAAGGAAGATCGCGTGATGCTGGTGCGGAACCGCAAGAGCCGGATTTACTTCCTGCGTCAGTTTTTCGATTACCCAATCCAGTTGACGGGCGATACGCTGAAGGCGCTGGGCGCGGTGCGCACGGTTCGCATTGGTGTGAGCTACGTGGCGGCGATGATTCAGCAGATCATGCCGGAAGAGTCGCTGGAAGACTTCCTGATTAATCGGTTTGGGCGCGAACTCTACCTGACGTTCTTCAAGTCCTATACGGAGAAGGTCTGGGGGGTGCCCTGTGATCAGATTTCGGCCGAGTGGGGCGCGCAGAGGATTAAGGGCCTTTCCATTACGAAGGCGATTACGCATTTTGTGAAGAAGGCGTTCGCCGGGAAGCCGTCCGGCGACATCTCGCAGAAAGGAACCGAAACTTCGCTCATTGAGAAGTTTCTGTATCCGAAGTATGGCCCGGGGCAGTTGTGGGAGTATGTTGCCGAGGATGTGGCGCAACGCGGGGCCGTGGTCCGCAAGGGTCTGAACGTGGTGAAGGTACATACCGATGGCTGGCGTGTGACCTCAATTGACGCCCAGGATGAGGCAACCGGCGCGATCGAAAAAATCGAGGCCGATTACTTCTTCTCCACGATGCCGATGCAGGAACTGGTCCGGGCACTCGATTGCCCGGTGCCGGAGAATGTTCGGTCGGTGAGCGAGGGCCTGATTTATCGGGATTTCATCACGGTGGGCGTGCTGCTGAAGAAGCTGAAGGTGCTGGAGCAGACGGAGTCGGGCTCGAAGCTGCTGCGCGATAACTGGATTTACGTGCAGGAGCCGGACGTGCAGGTGGGGCGGATGCAGATCTTCAATAACTGGAGTCCGTATCTGCTGGAGGACCCGGAGAAGGTCTGGATTGGGCTGGAGTACTTCTGCTACGAGACGGATGCGATCTGGAAGCTGTCTGACGCAGACATGATTGCGCTGGCGACTCGTGAGATGGTCCACATTGGCGTGATTGACGCAGTAGATGTTCTGGATGCGTGCGTGATTCGTGTGCCGAAGACGTATCCGGCGTATTTCGGGGCGTACGAGCGGTTTGACGAACTGAAGGACTGGATCAGTCAGTTTGAGAATTTGTTTTTGGTGGGCCGGAATGGTATGCACAAGTACAATAATCAGGACCATTCGATGCTGACGGCGATGACGGCTGTGGACAACATCATTGCGGGTCGTAAGGACAAAGCAAATCTGTGGGAAGTGAACACGGAGATGGAGTACCACGAGAGCAAGGACGGCAAGTAGTCGAGGGCAACCTTGATCGCCACTTCGATTGATTCCAGTACAGTGGGTTTATGGTGCCGGGTGTGTTATTCTAAGAGTTCATATTTCGAGATAGGGGTATTCTGAAGTAAATGGCGAATCATGTTACCGCGCTGAAGCGTGTCCGGCAGACCGAACGGCGCACCCAATTTAACCGCATGGCTGCAACCCGTTTGCGGAATCAGATCCGCGCGATGCGCAAGGCTCTGGCTGCAAAGAATCCTGGCGACCTGAAGACGGCCCTTTCGGCCACCTTCTCGCTGCTCGACAAAGCGGCGCGCAAGGGCTATGTGAAGCCTGGCAACGCTGCTCGTTACAAGAGCCGCTTGACCAAACGTGTCAAGGTCGCTCTCGGCGACGTAAAGTAACCCAGAAGCAGAATTTAAGATTTCAAAGGCCGGGACTCTTCGGAGTCCCGGCCTTTTTCCGTCTGCGCTCTCGTATGACAATGGCTGCATGAGCATGAACGCCGTCGAGGAGCAAGCACGTATCGCGCATATGCGGCATCTGGTGGAGAATCTGCGGCACCTCGAAGCACGGGTTCGGGCCGGCGGCGGGGCGGAACGGGTCGCGAAACAGCACAAAGCCGGGAAGATGACGGCTCGGGAGCGGATCGCAGGTCTGGTGGACGCGGGATCGCGCTTCCTCGAAATCGGGCTGCTGGTCGCCTATGACCTTTACGATGGTACGGCTCCGGCGGCTGGGGTGGTAACCGGCGTGGGGTGGGTTGCGGGACGCCCGGTGGTGTTGGTGGCCAATGATGCAACCGTGAAGGCCGGGGCGTGGTGGCCGGAGACGATTCCGAAGATTCTGCGGGCCCAGGAAGTGGCCATGCGGAACCGGATTCCGATTGTCTATCTGGTGGATTCGGCGGGTGTGAATTTGCCGTATCAGGACGGAATTTTTCCGGGACAGTACGGCGCTGGTCGGATCTTCTACTACAACTCGCTGATGCGGCGGAAGCTGCGGATCCCACAGATCGCGGCGGTGATGGGACCTTGTATTGCGGGCGGGGCGTATCTGCCGGCTCTTAGCGACGTGATCATCATGGTGGAAGGGACCAGCTTTATGGGGCTCGGCGGGCCGAATCTGGTCAAGGGTGCCACGGGGCAGACGATTGATTCCGAGGGGCTGGGCGGCGCTCATTTGCATACGGCTACTTCGGGTGTGGCGCATTACGTTGCGAAGGACGATGCGGCCTGTCTGGAGATGATCCGGGCGAGGGTTCGGCGCTTCCGCGCACCACCTGCGCGCCTTCGCCGGTGCGGATGCTGAACAGTCCGCCCGTGCCGTCGGCCGCGGAGCCCGC
>RGPS01000135.1 GCA_010084195.1 Terriglobia bacterium | reverse complement strand
GCGTCCGAAGCGGAAGTGAATCGGGATAAAGCGTTGCGGCAGGCCCATGGCGTGGATGCGGAAACCGTTTTCGTAGTCTTCGGTGAGGCAGGCCGGCTCAAAAATCCGGTTGGAGTTTCGCTCGGCCAGCATTTCCAGCGCGCGACGTGAGAAGCCTGTCCCGACGCCGTTGGAAGGAATAAATCCCCCCATCCACTGGCGCGCGAGCATGTCCTTGAACTGGTATTCGGCGAACTCATCACAGTAAACGCCGTGCGAAATTTCGCGCAGCGGCGTCGGCAATGCGAGCACCGGGATCTGCACCATGTCGTGAGTCTGCGCGTGGTAGTTGATCCAGCGCAGGGCGTCGGGGTCAATCAGGTCCTCGGCATCGTGGGTCAGGATCATATCGAAGCGGACGTCGTGCTCCTCTTCATAAAGAAGCATTCGCTGGTAGATCCAGTTCAGGCAATCGGCTTTCGACGTGGGACCATCGTGGGGGCAAACCGACAGGTGGACCTGGGGATAGCGCTTCATCGCCTCTTTGATAGCGGCAAGAGTGGGGGCATCGTTTGGATAAGCCCCGACGAAGAAGTCATAGCGCGGGTAGCGGAGGCGCTGGACATTGTTATCCAGCATTTTCTGGATGACGCGATGCTCGTGCCAAAGGGCAACAAAGATGGCCATGCGCTTCTGGGGGACGCCGTCAAGCTCTTCTTCGGTGGGGGGAGGTTTGCGGCGGGTTGTCAGCCATGCGGCCACGGCGGCGAAATCGATGATCAGATCATCGACACCGTTGATCAATACCCAGATCGCGAGCGGGATCAGGAGGCTCGCAACCCAGTGGTCTAGTTGGCCCACAGACATCGCCCCAACAGTATTAGTGCCCAAACGGAATAAAATTCTCACCCTGGCGGCAAATAAAAGTTAGGGCGGACGGTTAGCGGCTCATCAGCCCGAAAGCGAACTCGCGACCGTAACCATGAAAGACGGCCATGGAAATCCACAACATTGCAGCAGGTTCGAGGACTCTGGCCTGGGTAAGCGGGCCAGAGTCATGAGGATCGAAACCCAGATCGGTCGCCAGTTGCCGGACCGCCGCTTTCGCCTCAGGATCATCCCCGCAATACAGGAGGGCCGCCGACTTTCCGTCGAAGAGGGGATCAGCCATGATGTTGTTGCCAATCGTGTTGAAGGCCTTGACGACGCGTGCGCCTGGAGCCCAGGTGGCGACGTGTTCAGCGCCCGACGTCGTGGTGCCGAACTCGATGCCTGCCAGATTCGGCAAGAGCGGGTTGGTGGCATCGATCAGGATTTTTCCGGCCAGAGAGCCCGCAGCGGCAAGCGCACCCTGCGTAGCCGGCCACGGAGTGGACAGAAGAATCACGTCGCTGTCCGCAACCGTCTGCATCGCAGTGGCGGCTCTGGCATTGGGGCCCGCAGCTGCGACCAGTTGCTTCATTTCGTCCGAATCCGGGGTGCGCGAACTGAAGACTACGTTGTGCCCGGCCGCAGCCCAGCGGGAACCAAGAACTCCGCCGACATTGCCCGATCCGATGATTCCGATATTCATTTGCATCTCCTCTTTCAATTACGATACTATATCGTTTCGTAACTGGCAAACCAAATGGAAGCGAAGGCGGGCAGACCGAGAGACAAGGAGACGGAGCGCCGCATTCTGGAGGTGACCGTCCGTCTTCTTGCCGAAGAGGGTTACAGTCGGATGTCGATTGACGGAGTGGCGGCAGCGGCCGGCGTGAGCAAACCGACGATTTACCGGCGCTGGTCCGGAAAGGCGGACCTGGCCACGGCAGCCATCTGTACGATTCGCCTGGCGGAACCGGAGATCTCGACCGGGTCCACAGTGGGGGATCTCACAGCGGCGCTACAGAACTTTTCGCGGTCGTTGTTGCGCCCGAACGGGATGGCCCTGGTGGGAACAGTGCTGGCCGAAGAGGGACACACTCCGGAACTGCTGGCACTCTTCCGGGAACGGCTGGTGATGCCGCGCCGGGCCATCATCCGGGGCATTTTGGAGCGTGCCCGGAGGCACAGAGAACTGCGGTCGGGAGTGAACCTCGATGCAGCCGTGAGCATGCTGGTCGGCGCGTTCTATGCGCGCTATCTGGCGACCTCGAAGGTACCCTCGCGGTTCGCTCAAACGGTAGTAGCGACAGTTTGGACGGGAATCTGCAAGCCATCGTGATAGACTCGCGGCGTGCTCAGAACCCTGTTTGCTTTGACGTTGGTCGCCGGAGTGCTTGCGGCCCAGAAACCCGTCCTTACCGAGTCGTTTGAATCCGGGAAGATCGACTCCTCTGTTTGGGATACGCGTGTCGCCGGAACCGCAACGGTAGCAGTAGAAGCCGTTGATGGTGGTCATGGCAAGTACGCGTTGCACGTCCACTATCCGGATATGGCGGCAGCAAGCTATGCGTTTGTGGTGGCGACGCATCTTCCGGATTCGGTACGGACGCATTTTTTCGGAAGAGCGTATATGAAAGTTTCGCCCGGTTTGGGCACGACGCATAACCCTCTGATTTTCGCTGGAGAGCCGGGATGGCAGCTCTCAAAATTCCATGAAATTGGCACGTCGCGGGGAATGTGGATGCCGTCGTATCAGGAGAACAAATCGGTACGCGGCCAGGGGCGGGGCGAGACGACGTATCGTACGGAAACGGCACCACAGTATGACAAGTGGTTCCTCATCGAATGGGAGTTCAACGATGACCCGTCAGCCATTACGTTCTGGATTGATGGCGAGAAGATTCAGGCTCCTATAAATGGCCAGAAAGGTGACGGCCAGAAAGTCGACACGGTAACGTTCGATTGGCCCAAGGGCAGCGGCACTGTGAAGAACCTTGTGGGTGGATACCAGGAGTTTGGTTTTGGAGCTCGGGTCTGGGGCGCGCCGCCGGCTGGGTTCGATGTCTGGTATGACGACATTGCGATCGGGACCTCACGCCTGGGCCCGGTGAAGTAGCGCGAAGTTAGTGGCCCAGCCCGGGTACGTGAAGCCCGGCTTTGACGATACCGGCAATAAAGAGAGCCAGGAAACCCTCGGCGAACATGAGGGCGGAGAGCAAGAGTGTTCCCCGCCATGTCAGGCCCCACTTCCCGGAGTGATAGAGACGGTGGACCATCATGAACAGATAGACAGCCATAGCGATGGAAACCGGTATCTGGAGTATCGGGAATCGTCCTCCCACTACAGCCAGCAGGTAACAGAAACTGTAGAAATGGAGGCCCGCAATGAGGTGGTTGACGAAGTACTTCTGCCGGCGTCGGAAGATCAGCCAGCTAAAGCCTGCAAACAGGATCACCGACACGTAGCGGGCACCGGAATAGGCACTTCGAAACTTGCGGGAGAACTCCTGTCGTTGCTCCTCGGTCACGGGAGTCAGGCCCTTAGGGGGCTTCCGGCTGTCAGGATCCGGATCGACGCGAACGGTGGTATGGCCGGAAGCATTCTGATACATGCCAATCCGGAAGTTCATGGGGCCGACGCCGTCGTGAACGATGAGAAGGTTGATGGCAACCACGATCAGGAAGATTCGCAAAGGCCGAATCCAGCTGGTGATGCGCCCCTGCCAGTACTCATCGGTCAGGCGACCGGGCTGGAAGAGCAGAGCCTTCAGCGTTCGGAATATTTTGCCATCCACGTGGACAAACTCATGCAGCAGGTCGTGCCCAAAATGCCCCAGCGATGTTCCGCGTTCTTATCAGATTTCGCCAGCGCCTGGCGGAAAGTTGATAATCGATACTGATGCTTCGAGTCACGCTCCTCTTCCTGATCACCACCACGCTGTCCATTGCGGCGGACAAACCTCTCTACGTCTTCGACAACGGCGCGGGACGCGGCGAGTTGTCGATGGAAGAACAGACACAACTGGCGAAGCGCACCGGCTACGCGGGCATCTTCTATGCCATGCCGAAGAACACCCCGGAGTTTCTCGCAGCGCACAAAAGCGCCGGACTTCGCCTGCTGGGCATCTACACCGGCATGAATGTCTCGGACGCGAAGCCCGGCTATGACCCAGCCCTGCCCGCAGCCATCGAGCAACTGAAAGGCACCAAGGCCATCATCGGTTTCAATGTAAATGGCAAGGCCGCAAATGGGGATGACCTCGCGGTCCCAACCCTTCGGGAAGTCGCCGACATGGCAGCGAAAGCGGGCCTCCGCGTCGCCATCTACCCCCATTACGGGATGCACGTAGCGCGCCTTGAAGATGCGCTGCGGATTATTGCGAAGGTGCAGCGTCCCAATGTCGGCCTGGTCTTCAACCTCTGCCACTGGTTGCGCAGCGGAGATGAGCCAAATCTGGACCTCCGCCTGAAGCAGGCCGCCCCGCACATGTATCTCGCCACCATCAGCGGGTCCGAACATGATGGCGACTGGGACCGCCTCATCCAGCCCCTGGACAAAGGCACCTACGACGTGAAGGGGTTTGTCCGCAAGATGGAAAAAGTCGGCTATCAGGGGCCGGTTCTGCTGCAGTGCTACAACATCAAGGGCGACCGCGAACAGAACCTGCATGCCTCCATGAAGGCGTGGCGCGGCTTTTGGAAACAGGAAAGATGACACGAAGAGACTTTGTCGCAACGGCCGCTTTGGCCCCTGCAGCCGCAACCGCAGCCACCAGGCGGCCCAATGTAGTGATGATCATGACCGACGACCACGGGGCGTGGGCCAACGGCGCTTATGGCTGCAAGGACATTCTGACCCCGAATATTGACGCTTTGGCCGCTGGCGGTGCACGATTTACGAGGGCTTTCGCCTGCACTCCCGTCTGCTCTCCAAGCCGCATGACTTATTTGACGGGCACCATCCCCTCCACCCACGGAGTCCAGGACTGGCTGGTGCCCGACGACAGCTTTGGCCCCAAAACACGGAACTGGTACGAGGGCCTGACGCCCTACACCGAAGTACTGGCGAAAAACGGTTACAAGCTGGGCATGTGCGGCAAGTGGCACATGGGAAACGACGATAAGGCCCAGGCCGGTTTCAGCTATTGGGCAACCATTCCCGGCGGTGGCGGGACCTACCGTGACCCCACCTTCGTGGTGAATGGCGAAACCCGGGCTATGAAGGGTTTCAAGACGGATCTGGTAGCGGACTTTGCCCTCGAGTTCCTCGGGCAGCAGACGCCCGCGAACCCCTTTTTTCTGCTGCTCCCGTTCTACGCGCCACACACACCTTTTGACTACCAGCCGGAGGCGTATCGGGCACCCTACGCGGCTTCACAGTTCGGTTGTTTCCCCCGCACACCGATGCACCCCTGGCAGAATCGGGGCCTGGCGAAGAACCACGACAACACGCTGAGTATGCAGGCCTACTCAGCGCTGATTTCGGGTGTGGATCACAACATTGGCCGTATTCTGAAGCGCCTCGACGAGACGGGACAGCGGGAAAATACGCTCGTCATTTTCTGCGCCGATCAGGGCTGGAACGCCGGGCATCATGGCGTGTGGGGCAAGGGTAACGGCACCGTCCCTTTCAACATGTACGAAGAATCCTTGCGAGTGCCGATGATCTGGAATCACCCCGGCAAGATCCAGGCAGGCCTGACGCCCGACCCCATGGTGTCTTCCTATGACTACTTCCCAACAATCCTGGAGTATCTGGGCATCAGCGTTCCGGCTGACAAAAGACGCGTGGGCCGCAGCTACGCGCCATTCCTGCACGGGAAACACCCGCAGTGGTCCAACCGACTCCCCAGCGAGTTCTTTGACCTGGAGTCCGACCCTGGGGAAACAAAGAATGCGATCGGCGATCCGCGCCACCGCAAACAAGTGGAAACCCTGCGTTCGGAGTTGAAATCATTTTTCGCAAAGAACGGAGCCCCGCCACTGGAGGGCTGGCGCGCCACCACGAAACAGACGCTCACCCGCGATTTGCCCATTCCGCCGAAGCCTTAGGTCATTTTTACAATTACTGTAGTCCGGGATGTAGGGCCAAAATGCTCTGGCAGCCCGTCGTAAAAGTGGTGTGGGCCGCGTTGCGAGCGCCACGGGGCCAAATGCGAGGCGCAGCGCAGCATTCCCGATTGATGCAAAACATGCGGGCCATCTCAAAGGCGCTGCAACGAAGCCTCGGGGTGCGTCGCCCGGAAACGATCCAGTAACATCTGGCGCAGGCGTGACGCGGCGTCGGTCTCCTGCGTCACCACATTCTCGAGCTCACCAGGGTCCTTCGTCAGGTTGTACAACCGTTCGTAGCGGCCGGGAGTCGGCTTATCGGTTTCATAGCCGTCGGTGCGCTTCCGCTTACCGGAACAGAACATGTACTTGTAGTCCTTCGTTCGGATGAAGGCTTCCTCGTTCTCCAGATATTCGCTGAAGATATGGCTGCGTGCCATTACCGGACGTCGCCCTTCCAGATAAGGCCGCAAGGTCTGCCCATGTTGAATCGGCAGAGGCTCCAGGCCCATCATGTCCGTGATGGTGGCGGGAACATCGATGTGCTCCGTGAAGTCGGCCACCACGCCGCTGCGAATCTTCTTGGGCCAGCGCATGATGAGCGGCACACGGAGCGCCTGATCGTAGCCGCAATGCTTCTCGAAGCGGCCATGTTCACCAAGGCAATAGCCGTGGTCAGCCATGTAAACCACATAGGTATTCTCTTCGAGGCCCAACTTCTTCAACGCGTTCAGAACCTGACCAACGTTGTGGTCGAGGAAGGCAGCAGAGGTGTAATAGGCCGCCCGAATTCCCGCCTTCTCTTCCGGCGAGAGATCCCGAAAGATGTTTGGGATCTGCCATTGGTCTGCAGCTGCCACGGCAGGTGCCGGGTACTTCAACGGCGAGAGGCGATTGGCGTACTCCAGGGGAAAATCGAAAGGTGAGTGGGGTTCCTGAAAGCTGGTCCAGAGTGCGAAGGTCTCGCCCCGATTCTCCTCCAGGAACTTCACCGCCTGGTTCGCCAGATAAGTGCCCTTCATTTCCGCAGCCACTCGACCCAACGGCAGCTTTTCCGAATTCAGCCAGATGCGGGCAGGGTCCTGAAATGGCTTCCATTGCGGCTTCACCCGCAGGTCAGCCGGCAGGACCTTTGGCTTTACATCTTTCTGCCAGGCTCTGGTCAATTCGCCCTCGGTCAGCATGACGTCGAAACCGTGCAACCCGGGTTCGGCAGGCCGATTGAAGTGCATTTTCCCGAATACTGCCGTTTTGTAACCGGCACCTTTGAATTGTTTGGCCAGGGTCGGCTTCGCTGCGTCCAGCGGAGTGGGCAGACGCGTGACACCTGCCATGTGCGGCAGTTGCCCGGTGAAGAAGGACTGCCGCGATGCCGTGCATACCGGCGCATTGCAATAGTGTCCGGCGAAACGGGTGCCCTGTTTTGCCAGGCTGTCCAGATTCGGGGTGGAAGCCAGCGGATTCCCGTCAGCACCCATGGCATAGCCTGCATGGTCGTCGGCCAGAATAAATACAAAGTTGGGACGCTTCGCCGTGGCACCCTGCAACTGCGTCGCCGCAACACTGGCCGCCAGCATTTCTCTTCTGGTGATAGCTCCCGTCATGGGTCACCCCCTTCCCGGCTATGTTACCCGATCCTTTGCATTTCAGGCGATTGTGTCTCCGGCGGTGTATTCTTGGATTTGATGTCCTCCCGCCCGGCCGCGTACGAGATACCTGTTGAGCCAGGTCGCGTCACCCCCCAATTCCGGCAACTGGAAGACGCCATTTCTGCGGTCGTTCGGGGGAAACCTGAAGTCGTTCGTCTTTCGCTGGTCGCTCTCCTCGCGCGTGGCCATCTCTTGCTGGAAGACGTGCCGGGCGTCGGCAAGACAACCCTGGCGCAGGCTATTGCGCGTGCTGTGGATGGCACATTTCACCGCCTGCAGTTCACCAGCGACATGCTGCCGTCAGACGTGCTGGGCGTCACCGTTTACAACGCCCACGCGGAAGAATTCGAGTTCAAGCCAGGCCCCATCTTTGCCAATTTTCTGCTGGCCGACGAAATCAACCGCGCCACCCCCAAGACGCAGTCCGCGCTGCTGGAAGCCATGAACGAGCAGCAGGTCTCCGTGGAAGGCAAGACCCTGCGCTTGCCCGACCCCTTCATGGTGATCGCGACGCAGAACCCTGCGGAGCACCACGGCACCTACCCTCTCCCGGAGTCGCAACTGGATCGTTTTCTGATGCGACTCTCCATCGGTTACCCGGAGCGAATGAGCGAGCGCGAGATCATCCGCCAGCCCGATGCACGACACTCGGCCATCACCCCCGTCATCATCGGGCAGCGTGAGTTGCTGGATTACCAGGAGTACGTGGCCGGGATCTCTGTAGACGCCGCCATCGTGGACTACATGTTGTCCGTGGTGGAAAAGACGCGTACCCACGAAGGTCTGGCGCTGGGTGTGAGTCCACGCGGTTCACAGGCTTTGTACCGTGCCGTGCAGGCTCTGGCCGCCGTGGAAGGACGCACCTGGGCGTTGCCCGACGATGTGAAGCGCCTCGCCCCCAAAGTCTTCGGCCATCGGGTGGTCGTGGCGGCGAGATCCGGCCTGGTTTCGCGCCGCCAGAGTGCAGGTTCCGCAGCCGGCGAGCGCATCATTGAAGAAATTTTGGGCAGCATCGAAGTCCCGCTGTAGAACACCATGTCTCGGCGCCTTCTTTTGGCAACGTTACTGCCCGTTCTCGTGTTGTACGGGGCAGACCCGGACCCGCGCTGGCTGGAACTCCGGCGAATTGCCAACGCAGCCGTAAGAGCGGGCAATTTCAGCCAACTTCGGACCGCCCTGCTGGAACTGCAGCCCCTGATGCCCGGTAATGCGCGTAATGCCTACCTGATGGCAGTTGCTGAAGCGCGGCTCGGCAAGCCTGCGGCTGCCCTGCCGAAGCTTCAGCAATGGGCCGATATGGGCATCGTGCTGGACCTCGCAGCCGACCCGAACTTCGCCTCGCTGCGCGTTCTCCCACCGTTCGCCGAGATCCTGCGCCAGGTGGAGAACAACCAAAAGCCTATCTCACGCTCCAGCCAGGCTTTTGTCATCGCGGAGGCTGATCTGATCCCTGAAGACCTCGCCTGGGATCCACAAACGAAGCGTTTCTTCATCAGCAGCGTTCGCCAGGCGAAGATCCTCACCGGCGATGGCCGCGAATTCGCGCGGACCCCCTTGGGCAGCCTTCGCGCTGCGTGCAGATACAAAGCGGCGCACGCTCTGGGCGACCACGGCCTGGTCGTCCAACTGCGCCCCTTGCGAAGCCGGCGACAAAGGGAAGACAGCCCTGCTCGCCTTCGATCTGGATTCCGGGCTGCTCAAGCAACGAATCGAGTCACCCGTTCCCGGAACCCTCGGGGACATGACGCTCAGCAGGTCCGGTGACCTTTTCCTCACAGAGAGCACCAATGGAGCGGTCTTCCATCTCAGACAGGGGAACAGCAACTTCGAACGTCTCGACGAGGCAGGGGACTTCCCTTCCCCGCAAACGCCCGCGCTGTCCGACGATGGCAAAACGCTCTATGTTCCGGACTATCTGCGCGGTCTGGCGGCCATAGACCTGAAGTCCCGGCGTATCGCCTGGCTTACGCCCGCCCCGAACGTGGCGACGAGCGGAATTGACGGCCTGTATGTCTACCGAAAGACCTTCGTCGCGATCCGGAACGGCACCAATCCGCCACGCGTGATCCGCTTCCCGCACGACCTGAAATCGCAGGAAACTCTCGAAGCAAACAGCCCCTCGCTCGGAGAACCAACGCACGGAACGCTGGTAGGGAATCGCTTCTTTTTCATCACCAACACGGGCTGGGGCGAGTACGACGAGGAAGGCAGGAAAAAGCCCGGCAGCGCGCCCGTAGTATCCGCGGTGCACAGTATCCGGCTCCAGTGATTTGCTAAGTTGAAGAAGCAGGCATGATTTTACGTTCCAGTCGCGCTTTGGTCCTCACCGCCATTCTGACGGTGATTGCTTACGCGCAATGCTTCAGCGACTGTGGCTTCCGGCCCTGTGAACCAGACCAACCGGCACCGGCCAGTTGCCACCACGAAGCCCCCGCGGAACAGCAACCTGCCGCCTGCTCGCACCAGCATTCGGATTTTTCTGCACCCGAGGCCCGGGTGGGAAACAGCGCCTCGCCTTTGCAGCTGGTGCTGGAAGTTGTTTGGCAGATACCGCAGCCGATGCCCGGCGAGCCCCTCCGCCAGACACCGAACACCTCGCCACCGGGCGAAACCTTCGTCTCATCCCCTGCAATCCTGCGTATCTAGCGGCACCGAAGCCGCGTCGCATTCCGTCGTAGTCCCGCCCAAATACCCAGGAGAATACTCAATGACCCCCCGAAGAAGCTTCTTCCGAAGCCTTCTCGAATTCGGCACGGGTGCTGCTGCGGTTGCCCACGTGGCAGCAGCTCAGCCGAATACCAAACCGGTACCCGTCCATACGCCCGACATCGCCGACCTGCCCTTCACCATGGACAACGGCGTGAAAGTATTTCATCTCGTCGCCGAGCCCGTTGAGCAGCAAATTATCCCAGGGCGGACCCTGGATCTTTGGGGTTTCAATGGCAGCGCCCCCGGCCCCACCATCCAGGCGAACGAAGGCGACCGCGTCCGCATCATCTTCGACAATCATTTACCCGAACCTACCGGCATCCATTGGCACGGTCTGGAACTGCCCATTGAAATGGATGGAGTCCCCGGGATCGGACAGGATCTGGTAAAGCCCGGTGGGCGCTTCAGCTACGAATTTCCGCTCCACCAGAACGGTACGTTCTTCTACCACCCCCACATGGCGATGCAGGAGATGATTGGCATGCTGGGTGGCTTCATCATCCACCCGAAGACGGCCTATACGCCGCATGTGGATCATGACTTTCTCATCGCCCTGCAGGAGTATTCTGTCCTGCCCAACAGCAACATCCCGAACAGCATGAGCATGGAGTTCAACTGGCTCACGTTCAATGGCAAGGCGGGCCCGGCCTCTACGCCGCTCATCATCAAACAGGGCGAGCGAGTCCGCATCCGCATCATCAATCTGGGCATGGACCACCACCCGATCCACTTGCACGGCTTCACTTTCTGGGAGACTGGCCGTGAAGGCGCGAGGCAGCCGGAAGCAATCTGGCCGAGGGGCAATACCGCGCTCGTCGGCGTGGCACAGGCACGAGATATTGAGTTCATCGCGGATCGCCACGGCGACTGGATGTTCCACTGCCACCTGCCGCACCACATGATGAACCAAATGGCCTCACGGGGTGGCGTCACCAACGGCCCGCTCACGGCAGCGGGAATGACGGCGGCGATGTCCGACATGCCCGGGATGGACCATGCCGCTCACGCAGCAGCGACGGCGGACCTACCGAAGAACGCCAACCAGATTCCCCTGTTCCCGCAGGATGCCTTCATGGAGGGCCCGATGATGGCGATGGACAAGGACGTGGAGAAGCCGGAAACTTACGGTCTCCCGAAGAACTGGAGCGGTTTCGTGGGAGGCATGATGACGCTGGTGCGCGTGATGAAACCCGAAATGTACGACAAGGTGATGGAACTGAAAGGGGCCGCACGTGGTTAAGCGCTGCCTCTGTCTCGCGCTGGCGATTGCCAGCCTGGCTGTCACCCAGGAGGCTGTAGCCCAGAAACAGCCCCTCGTTTTTCGGGGAAAAGTAGAACAGGTGAATGCCACCACAAAACGCATCACGGTGAACGGAGAAAACGTGGAAGGCTGGATGGCAGCCATGACCATGGCGTATCCCGTAGCAAACGCCGAAATACTGGCCACCCTGAAACCGGGCGACACAATCACCGCCAAGGTCTACCAGGGCGACATGTCCCTGCACGATGTCGAAGTGGTCTCCGCACCCGCCACCCAACACGAGGGCCACAAACAAGCACTTGTCTTTCGGGGCAAAGTGGAACAGGTGAACGCCGCCACCAAACGCATCACGGTCAACGGCGAAAGCGTGGCAGGCTGGATGGCCGCCATGACTATGGCGTATCCGGTTGCAAATGCCGAAATACTGGCCACCCTGAAACCGGGCGACCTGATCACCGCGAAGGTGTATCCGGGCGACATGTCCCTGCACGATGTCGAGGTGGTCTCGGCACCCGCCACCCAACACGAGGGCCACAAACAAGCACTTGTCTTTCGGGGCAAAGTGGAACAGGTGAACGCCGCCACCAAACGTATCACGGTGAACGGAGAAAACGTGGAAGGCTGGATGGCAGCCATGACCATGGCCTATCCCGTAGCAAATGCCGAAATACTCGCCACCCTGAAACCGGGCGACCTGATCACCGCGAAGGTGTATCCGGGTGACATGTCCCTGCACGATGTCGAAGTGGTCTCGGCACCCGCTACTGCCGCGCCGGGCGGCCTCAGCCTCCCCCAACTGGAGGAGATGGCGCTTGCCGGAAACCCCACGGCCGCGCAGGTGCAGGCGAATCTGCGAGCCGCCACAGCCCTCGCGAAGCAAGCTGGACTTTACCCGAACCCCACCGTCGGCTATAGCGGCGACGAGATCCGCGGAGGCTACATAGGGGGAGGCCGGCAGGGTGGTTTCCTTAGCCAGACCATCGTTCTCGGCGGCAAGCTCCAGGCGGCACGTCGCGTGGCCGAACTCCACGCCACGGAAGCCGACACCAGCGGCCAGATCCAGCGAACCCGCATCGTCAACAGTGTCCGCATGGCCTTCTATCACGTATTGGCGGCACAGCGCCTGATGGAGGTTCGCAGCAGGATGGCGAAGCTCTCCGCCGACACGTCGGAAACCTCGCGACTGCTGGCGAATGTGGGGCAGGCGGATCGTCCGGATGTTCTGCAGGCGGAAGTGGAGCAGTTGCAGGCCGAGGTCAGCGTCACCGTGGCCGGGCAGAATCTGGCCGCTGCGTGGAGGATGCTGACCGCAGTCATTGGCAAGCCGGATATGCCTCTGGCCCAGCTGGAAGGTAATCTGGACGACATCCCGCAGCTCAGCTATGAGGAATCTCTGGCACTGACACTGCGCGATAGTCCCGAAGTGAAACTCGCGGAGGTGGGCTTGCAACGCTCTGCCGCCAGCCTCACACAGGCGCGAAAAGTTCCCATCCCCGATTTGCAGTTCAGCGGGGTCCTCGCCAACAACTTCGAACCTCTGGAGACAACCCGAAGGCCAATCGGCCTGCAGGGGAGCGTCCAGCTCGGCGTGCAGTTACCGCTCTTCAATCGCAACCAGGGCAATATTGCCGCCGCGAAAGATGGCATAGAAAGCTCCCGGAGTAACGTCTCTCGCGTACGTTTGCAGCTCCAGCGGGATATGGCCAACCTGTTCCGTGACTACGAATCGGCCCGGGCCATCGCGTTGCAGTACAAAAATCAGATGCTGCCCAGGGCCGAACAGGCTTATCATTTGTATCAAGTGACGAAACTACTTTGGGCCCTGACCGGAGCTGTCGGGCTACTCTTCATCGGAGTTGGTGTCGTTCTGGTAACGCTGCAAACCTCCTCCGGAGGTCTCAGCACTCATGCCGAACCGGCAAAGCTGGAGGCCTGGGCGGCCACCAGGGCTCGCGACATGGCTATGCCGGCGGATGCGAAGGCGAAACGGAACCCGATCCCGAACTCGCCCGAGGGCCTTGCCGAAGCCAAAGAACACTGGGCTGACCACTGTGCCGGGTGCCATGCCAACGACGGCAGCGCGGACAATACGATGGGTAAGCAAATGTACCCGCCCTCCCCGGACATGCGCAAGGACCAAACCCAGCGACTAACCGATGGCGAACTGTTCTACATCATCGAGAACGGCATTCGCCACACCGGCATGCCCGGCTGGAGCACCGGTACCCCGAGCGGCGTTGAAGCCTCCTGGAGGCTGGTCCATTTGATTCGCCACCTGCCCGCCCTCAGCGCCGCCGAAATCTCCGAAATGGAGAAAATGAATCCGAAGAGCCCTGCAGACCTCGAAGAGGAGAAGCAGGAAGAAGAATTCCTCAAGGGCGGGTCACCAGCCCCCGTTTCCGAACACCACCACTAAGGACAAACCTCATGAACCGCAGAATGACCACCCTCGCCACACTTTTCCTGCTGCTGACTTCCGCTGCAGCCCTCGCGCACAACGGAGTCGAGCATGTGCTGGGCACCATCAAGAGCCTGACCGAGGCTTCCGTAACCGTGGAGACGCCGAAACATACTTCGGTAACCGTAGTGCTTGGCCCGGCCACCAAATATGCCAACGCCAAAGGCGCCGCCACAGTGAAAGACATGAAAATTGGGGACCGTGTGGCGATTGAGGCCAAAGAGGGCAAGCCACTGACTGCCCTGTCCGTGAAGATCGGCGCGGGGGCCGCTGCGGCTCAAGCCGACCACAAATAGCGCAACTCGCAAAATCAGGCTGAGAAAAAAGTCGGCTCGCTCCCACTATTCATTACAGAGGGCATAAATCCGACTTCTATCGCTCGGCCTGATGGCGGCAGCCGCGTTCGCCCAGGTTCCCGCCTCCGTTGCCGAGGCTGACGCCACAGCTCCAGGTAAGGACCCCGCTTACGCGGCGCTCACAACCGCCTTCGAGGCGTTGCGGAGCCGCGACTTTGACCGCGCCGTTGCAGACCTGCGGATCGCTGCGAAACTTTCGCCACGCCGCACCGACATCCGCAAGAATCTCGCTTACACGCTGCTCAAGACCGGCGATACCGACGCCGCACGAGAGGAATTCGGCGTCGCCGTGCAATTGAACCCCGCCGACCTGCACGTCGCCCTCGAATACGCCTTTCTTTGCTACGAAGCGCGCGAGGATGCCCCCGCGAAAAAGGCAGAAGCCCGTCGCATCTTCGCCCGCGTCCGAGACACCACCTCAGACCCAACGCTCCGCGCCACCGCTACGCAGGCTTTTCGGAACGTGGATGAACCTCTCGGCACCGGGATCGCCCGCTGGCAACAGGCGCTGGCCACTTCGACACCGAATTTCAGTGCCCACTACGAACTGGCGCAACTGGCCGAGCAACGCGACGAACTGGCCCTGGCCGCCACCAACTACCGAGCCGCTTATGCACTTCTGCCCGAGCGCAAGTCCGTCCTGCTGGAACTCGCTCGCGCAGAGAAAGCGCGCGGCAATTCCGAGGGCATGGTGGCGGCGTTGCTGGCGGCCACCCGCGGCGGCGAACCCCGCGCTGCTGAACTCGCCCGCGAGCGGATGCCGGATCGGTACCCCTTTGTTTATGAGTTCCGCCAGGCACTTCAACTGGACCCCAGTAACAGCGTCCTCAGGCGAGAACTCGCCTTCCTGCTGCTGACCATGTCGGAATCCGGCCAAGTGCCCCGTGAACAGGCCCAGGCAGAGTTCAGGGAAGTAGTCGCCGGAGCCCCTGCCGACTATCTGGCAGCCGCCCAGCTGGGGATGTTGTACCTGGCCGACAAGCGTGAAGATCTCGCCATGCCGATCCTCAAGGAGGTCCTGACCAAAGCGGACCCCGCCACCGCGAACCGGGTCCGACTGGCGCTGAAGATGCCGCTTGTTCTGGAAGATCGGAGCAAGGTGGAGGCCCCGCTGGACCCTCGCATTCTGGGCGAGCGCAGCTACAACTCGGGCTTCCTGAAAGATGCTCTGCGCTACTTCAATAAGGCGCACGAAGCAAACCCGGTTGACTCCCAGGTTCTGCTCAACCTCGGGTGGACCAACAACATGCTCCACCAGGATGCAGAGGCTGTTCGCTGGTTCAACCGCGCCCGCCAGAGTGCCGACCCGGCCATTGCCGCGGAAGCCATGAAGGCGTGGAAAAACCTCCGCCCCGGCACACAACTCGTCCGCACCACGGTCTGGATGTACCCCGTCTTTTCCTCGCGCTGGAACGATCTGTTTGGCTACGGCCAGGTGAAGTCGGAATTCCGGCTCGGCAACCTGCCGCTGAAACCCTACATTTCGGCCCGCTTGGTGGGTGACGTACGACGGACTTCCAGCGGGCCGGTCCGACAGGCGCTTTCGGAATCAGCGGTCATCTTTGGAGTCGGAGTCATGACTCGTCCATACCGGGGCGCGATGGCGTGGTTTGAAACAGGCACCGCCGTCAACTACCTCAATGGAGGCCGCTGGCGCGATACGCGTGGAGGGGTCTCCTGGTCGCGAAATCGCGGGGCCTCGTTGGGGGCGACGGAGGACGGCTTCTTCCTCGAAAATACCGCTGACAGCGTCTTTGTCAGCCGCTTCAGAAACAACGTAATTAGTTACTCGCAGAACAAGGTGGGCTACCGAACCACCCTGGCCCGTATCCCGACGCAGATCTTCTGGTCCGCCAGCCTGACGTTCGACGCCAAACGCCAGTATTGGGCGAACTTCGCTGAAATCGGCCCGGGCTTCCGCCTGCACCCTCCCGGGCTGCCGCCCTCGGTCACGCTCACTGTCTCGGCAGTTCGGGGCGTCCACACGCTGAATGACGGCAATCCCCGCCGCCCTAACTTTTACGATTTTCGAGCCGGAGTCTGGTATGCCTTTACGAAATAGTCTCGTGGTCGCGACCTGCGCCGCCGCTCTACTGGCGCTGCCTGCGGCGGCAGGAACCTTCGC
>RGPS01000134.1 GCA_010084195.1 Terriglobia bacterium | reverse complement strand
TCGCAAAATCTGACTGAACATGCTGCATACTCGTGTCATGGCAGGGCCTCCTTCGTGCCCGTTGTTTCGGTTCGCGCCGAACCCGAGCCAACGCTGGCAGGAGCCCTGCCTGTTCCCTCCTTCACCCTATACACTTTCCTTCAAATTCCTGAAAACCTAATTTGCCCAAGAGTGATGCCGAGAAGACGCTTTCGGCAAATTAAGCCAGGCTTCGGCTCAGGACGTCGAGATCTTCTTCGGTGTTGTAAAAATGCGGCGAGACGCGGAGATTTCCGTGCCTCGCCGCAACGATTATGCCCTTCGTTCGCAGGGTGCGGGCAAGTTGCGAGGCATCGCGGTCGGCCCAGTGGGCGGCCACAATGTTGGTATTGGCGTATTGGATCGCGGCACCGCTGGCTTCCAGAATTTGCGCGGTCTGATTAGCAAGCGAGAGAACCCGGGCTTCGATAGTAGCGGGGCCCAACTCCAGGACCATGCGGATCGACTCAGCCATCCCGTAGAGCGAGGGGAAGGCCAGCATGCCGCCTTCGTAGCGTTCGGCCGCCTCCGGAAATTCGGGGATGCCGTGGTTCAGGTCGTCAACGGAACGCCAGCCCTTGTCGCTGCGCCAACCGATAACGGCGGGCGGGATTTGGCGGCGCAGTGCGGGGGTGATGTAGAAGAACGTCGCACCGTTCGGGCAGAGGAGCCATTTGTAGCCATCGACGGCGAACATGTCTGGCGCAATGGCCGCAATATCAAACTGAAGTGCTCCCAGACTTTGGGTTCCGTCGATATAGAGCAGCGCTCCGGCGTCGCGCGCCTGTTGCGAAATGCGCAGGAGGTCGGGACGATAGCCATTGGTGTAGTTGACGGTGGAAAGTACGATGGCCCGGGTACGTTCTGGCAGGCTGTCAAGCCCGGGGACTTCTATGAGTTCCACACCTTTGTGACCCAGCCACTGAGCGTAGTAGAACTGGTTGGGGAATTCGTTGGGAAGCGTGGCGATGCGGTCGCCCGGTTGCCAGTTTATCCCGCCGAGGAAGAGAGACAGAGCGGCGGCGGCGTTGGGGGCGAAGCCGATCTCGTCAGCCTGACAGTTCACGAGTTGGCCGATCAGCGCACGGAGTCCATCCATGTCGTCGAACCAGGTGAGGAAGTCGGCGCAGGCTTCACGGTCGCGGCGGGCGAAGTGATTGGCCACGGCGGCCTGAGTCCGCAGGGGCAACTGGCCGAAGGTGGCGGAATTCAGGTAGGTGGTGTGGGCGAGCGCCGGGAATTGCTTGCGGATTTCGTTCCAGTTCATTGCAGGACCTCTCGCAGCGTGGCGGCTGCTTCGTTGATGGCGATGTCGCGGACGGTGTGGGTCCGGCGTTCGGTGAGTTCCACGGCTCCCAGCGCCAGTTTTTTCGCACCCACCGTAATTCGCCAGGGGACTCCGATGAGATCGGCATCTTTGAATTTCACACCCGGGCGCTCGTCGCGGTCGTCATAGAGGGCGGTAAGACCGAGTTCCCGGCACTGGTGGAAGATAGCTGTGGCGGTTTCGCGGAGCGCTGCGTCGGCATTGTTAATGGGCGTGATGACGACGTGGAAGGGTGCGATGGCGGCGGGGAGGACGAGACCGTCGGGGTCGGCGTTTTGTTCAGCAAGGGCGCGGAGGATGGCGGCTAAGTTCAGACCGCAGGCCGATTGGCCGGTGTAGGCGAGGGCTGAGGTCCGGTAGGGGCCGGAACTGTCGCCGTCGCGGAGGTCGTAGTATTCTGCGTCGAAATCACGGCCGGGGGTGACGTTGCGGAGATGGAAGCCGGTCCGGTTGGCCCCGGAGATCATGTTGCGGCGACCCAGCAGGGCAGTGTCGGCCACGATGCGGAGGTTAGTAACGCCAACGGGACCGAGGGAGCCGGGGTCGGCACCAAACCAGTCCTGAATCTGGGGTGTGGTGGCGGGGCGTATGTCTTCCGCGTGTAAGATCTGCCCGAGTTTGGGACGGGAGAGGTGGTGGTCGCCGCGGACCATGATGAGCACAGGTTGCGAGTCGGCCACCATGACGAGGCTCTTCATCTGGGTGGTGGCGGGCAGGTTGGTGAAGGCCGCGACTTCGGCGATGGTGTGGCAGCTGGGGGTGGAGAAGGGTTCGGGGTAGAAGTCGCCTTGCGGATCATTGATGATCTCTTCGGCAGCAGCTTCGGGCGGAACCGGAAAACCGCAGCGTTCCAGGCTTAGGTGGATGGCTGCGGGGAGACCCACCGTATTGTGCGCGTACGCATCGAGCGAGACGTCATCTGTGCGGTGATCTGCGATGCGGAACCAGAGCCGGGGAGCAGCGCCAGCCGCACGGGCGAGTTCGCGCATCGCGGGGATACCCGAGTGGGTGGGGAAGTGGAGTTCTTCGGCGCCGAGTTTGGCCAGCTCTTCGCGGACGATGGCTTCGATGTTGGCGAGAGCACGGACGCCAAGGGGGAGGAAGCCCGCGGGGCGGGCGTAGCCGGCGCGGATCAGAAGTTTATGGGCTGCTGAGACGGGGCCCGCAGGGTTATCGCGGAGCGTGGGGATGAAGGTCCTGGACCAGTACGCAGAGGCCATAACTGATTTTGACTGGTAGGGGTAGTGCGATCCGCTTTAGGCTGATACCAGGTCATGGTCAGAGATCTCCTCATTGCATGAACGCCGCCGGAATTGCACAGCTGTAGCTGGTTGGCTCTCAGGCCCGGGGTGATGCGACTACGGCTTCGGATGTGGACCTGGTGGCGCTGGAGAACCGTCTTTCGGACAGCCTGAGCAGTCCGGTGGATCTGGCACCGGCCCGATCATTCAGGGAAGGCATTCGGGAGCGGGTCGCCGAAGAGGCCGTCTTTGCTTTTTTGGCGATCCGGCACGTCGCGATGTTCGCGGGCTGGGGAACTGGCTGCGCCACGGCTATGATCACATTGAGTTGGGCGTGATCTGGAAGACCGACGACAGGTGCCAGCATCGAAAAGGATGCTTATGAGGTGCGATGTAGATGGTTAATCTGGCAGAAGACATTCGTGCGCTGACCGACTTCAAGCGGCATACCGTGGATTTCGTGAACCAGATGAAGGAAACCCGGCATCCGGTCGTCCTGACGGTGAATGGGCGGGCCGAACTCGTGGTTCAGGACGCTGAAGGCAATCAGCGGACAATGGACCGATTGGCATATCTGGAGACGGTGGCCGCAATCCGGGAGGGTGTCGCGGCTGCGGCAGAAGGCCGAGTCCAGCCAGCCCGGGAAGCCCTGGCTGCGCTGCAGGAGAAGCTTGCGCTTTCGCGTTGAAATTACGGATCCGGCACTTGCGGATGCGGAGGAATACTTCCGCTTTCATCCGCGACACGAACAAAGAACCAGAAGCGGCGGAACAAGTGGTTTTCCGGACTAATCTTCGCGATTGACCGCCTGAAGCATCCCCTGCCCGCTGCTCCATAATTCCGGAACATCGAGATTTCCCCTTCGAGATCCGACACCTGATCTACCGTTCCCATCGGATCATCTTTGGCATTGACTCGGTGGGCGGGTGCGTTACTGTGTATCGGGTCTACCCAGCCGCAAGGCGAGGGTTGTCAAAGAGAGATCTCTGGTAAGGTGCGCTAATACGGCTCCAGGAGGAAAAAGTAAAGAGAAATAGCTAACTGCATCGTGGGCACAACGGAAACCGATGTAAACAGGGCCGAGGGGGGATGATTCACCGAGAACCCGACACCGGACTGCCCCACTCCCCGCAACCTCTCCGCCATCAGAGGCATCACCGGGGCATATTCTGCGTAACCCTGTAATGTAACCCTGTAATTTTCAGGCCGGAAACCAGGGTCAAGCAGCACCTGATAGTCGGGTTGGCAACTCCGCCGCTCAGTCGGGTCCGCAGAATCACCCTTGCCGGTTTGGTTTACGTTTCTACTGTTTTTCCGGTTGCTTCACTTCTGCGGGCTTGAGGACCACCTGATTCGGTCGCGGAACCCGCTGCGGCTTCTCCACTGGCTTGGCACTCGCGATCTCCGTGTAGGCCTTCAGAATCCGTTCCTTCTGTGCCGGATCGAAAATCAGATACCGGTGCCTTCCGTTGGCAGAAGGCGTAAACCGCGTTCGGCCATCGTCAAGAACGCTAATTGTGCCCGGCTCCGACATCTTAAAGTAGCCTTCTTTTGGACGCACTGCGTACAGAGCGGAATTCATCGCCCACAACGGCGCGTCCCAGGGCATCTTGCCACCGGCCCGATAGGCATCTGCCACCGGGTGCGCAGGTGACCACGCATAGTCCTTCTCGATGCTTGAAGCCGGATATGCCAGAACCCCGTCCATCTCGGCGCCGCAAGCTACTATCGACCCCGGCCATTCCGCGAACAACCGCTTCGCGCTCTCGATGTCGGCCTTGATATTTTCATCCGCCGGACCCTCCGCGAAGCGCCCGCCCGTAAACACCAAAGACTTCACTTTCCGCTGGATCCAGTCCTTCGCACCACCCGTTGCCAGTACCTTGGCCAGATTTGACGCCGGGCCGCTGACGACGATCGTCGTATTGTCGTCCCACTGTGCGGTGAGAGCATTACGAGTGACGGCCGCCACTTCAGCAGTATCGAGATCATGCTTGATATCGCTTGGATAAGCAGGCTTCCCGTCAGCGCCGACCTTCGCGAGCGGTTCCGTAAAGAACGGGCGGTCCTCTTTCATCGACCCGGAGAGTGCCAGCCCCACCGGCAGGGCGCGGCCGTTGAAGCCGATCGCGCCGCTGACAGCCCCGGCATAAAAGCGACCGACGATATCGGAGTAAATAGCCGCCTTCAGATTCGGGCGGCTAATACTGACGCTGACCAGTCGCTCTTCCTTCTTGCCGTCGAGCCCGTAAAGCAGAGCCATCGCCAGGGCATCGTCGACCCGGCTGAGAGCCGAGTCGAAGATGATGCCGAGCGAAGGTTTTTCCGTTATTCTTGGTTGCAAGCGAGGCCTCTCTACGCGGTCAGTTCCGAAAGATGGCCCGTCGCGTCGCCGAAATGCTCCTCATGAACGCCCATGCCTTCCATCATTGAGAGATACAGATTGCAGATCGGCGTTTCCCGTCGATACACAATCCGGCGACCGCTCTTCAGGAAGCCGCCGGCCTTACCCACGATCATCGTGGGCAGATCTTCATGCGTATGACGGTTTCCGTCCGCAATTCCAGAGCCGTAAACGATCATGGAATTATCGAGCAGCGTGCCATCTGCTTCCTTCGCCGCCTTCATCTTCTCCATCCACGCCGCGAACGTCCGCATGTGATAGCAGTTGATCTGGGCCACCCGTTCGATCATCTCGGGGTTGTTCCTGTGGTGCGTCAGGTTGTGATGCCCTTCCGGCACGCCGATTTCGCGATAGGTCCGGTTGCTGCCTTCGCGCCCGACGATAAACGTGACCGTGCGGGTCAGATCGGCCTGGAAGGCGATCGTAATCATGTCCGACATCAGCTTGAAATGCTCGGCGAAGTTGCCTGGCGTGCCGCCCGGTTTCTCCATACCCGGATCGATTTGCCGGCTGTCTTTTTCGTTTTGCTGAATCCGCTGCTCTACCTCACGGACTGAGGTCAGGTATTGATCCAGCTTCCGGCGATCCGACGGCCCAACCTTGGTTTGCAGTTTTTTGGAATCTTCAACGACGAAGTCGAGGATGCTGCGCCGGTAAAGATCGCGACGGTCGCGCGCTTCCGGACTCAGGCCGGCGCTGTCGCCGAACATCCGCTCAAAAAGTGCCCGCGGTTCCAGGATAGGCGGCAGGGGCTGCGTGGCACTCTTCCACGCCAGGTTGTTGGTGTAAGAACACGAGTAACCGGAATCGCAGTTGCCGGCCTGCTGTGCGTCTTCGAGGCCCACTTCCAGAGAGGCAAAACGCGTCTTGCCTCCAATCTTGTTCGCTACCACCTGATCGGCGGTGATACCGGCCTTAATAGCCGCCGTATTGCCACCGGACCGATCTCCATACGATGAGTCTTCCGCAGTCTTCTTCGGCTGCACACCGCTCAGATAGCCGCCAGTCGCGCGCGCATGATCGCCGCCGCCATCAAGCAGGGCACGACCGCCATTGTGGGTCAGATTTCCCAGCAACAGCATTTCCTTGCGGAACGGCTCCATTGGCTTCAGGATCCGGGGGAGTTCACCGAGCGCACCCGTATAAGTCGGGTTCCAGTGCTCCATAATGGCGCCAATCGGCACGTATACAAACGCCATGCGAACCGGCGTTTCCGGCGTCTTGCCGAAGGAAAGCGCCGGAACCATGGAATCGAGCAGTGGCAGACCTACTGAGAGGCCCATGCCCCTTAGAAACGTGCGCCTTGCGAGCGCCTTCTGAGTCACGATCATTTCTTTGCGACCTCCCTGGGTCTGGTTACCGCTTCGGATTGGTTTGGAATTTCCCCGTGTTGCATTTGGAAGGGCATGCTGCGAACCACTTCCCGGATGAGGGTCTGGAACTGGTGCCCGGACTGAACCATCCTGCGATCGATTTCAGCCACTGTGTTGCGATCCGAGGGCCCCAGACCCCGGCCCAGGGCATATGTCAGCATCTTCTGGCTGAGGCAATGTTCAAATTCAGGCAGACTCGACAGCAGCAACTGCCGCAACTCAGCTGGTGTTGAGAATGATTTTCCATTCGGCAACGTACCGCTCGAATCGACCGGGAACTTACCGTCCACTGTCCGCCACGCGCCGATCGCGTCGTAGTTCTCCAGCCCGAAGCCCAGAACGTCCATCTTGGAATGGCACGACGCGCAGATCGGACTCGACCGATGGGATTCCATCTGCTGCCGCAGTGACGCTGACGAACCGACCGCCTTATCGTCGAGCGGCGGCACGTCAGGGGGCGGCGGCGGAGGAGGGGTTCCGAGGATATTTTCCAGAACGTACTTGCCGCGTAAAACCACCGACGTCCGTGTCGGGTAGCTCGAAACCGTCAGCACGGAACCATGGCTCAGCAAGCCACCGCGCTGGTTGCCGGTGAGGTCCACACGCCGAAATTCGTCGCCCGTGACGCCCGCGATGCCATAGTGCTGCGCCAGAAGTTCGTTGACAAACGTGTAACGGGCATCAATGAAGTCACTAACCGGCCGGTTCTCCCGCAGGATGTGCGTGAAGAAAAGGCTCGTCTCCGCCTTAAACGCCTCCCGGAGTTCCGCCGACCATTTTGGAAACTTGTCCGGGTCCGGGTGCACGGAGTCGAGGTTCCGCAACTCCAGCCACTGACCCGCGAAGTTCTCAGAAAGTGCGGTCGATTTTGGGTCGGCCAGCATCCGGGTGACCTCGGCATCCAGCGTTGCCGGGACGCGCAGTTTTCCGGCTTCCGCAAGGGAGAGCAACCGATCATCCGGCATGGAACTCCAAAGGAAGTAGCTCAGTCTGGATGCCAGATCGAAATCGGAGACGCGGCGAATGGCTCCACCGACGGGCTCCCTCTCAATACGAAACAAGAACGAGGGCGACACGAGCGCAGCCTGCAGTGCCAGTTGAATCCCCTGCTCCGCGTTCTGGCCTTTCTGTTGCGCCAGTCGGTAGAAGCGCAGTAACGCGGCAACGTCCGTCTTTGTGGGGACCCGGCGGTACGTCCGACGCGCCAGTTGGGTCAGGATGCGGTCCACACACGCCGCGCCGGTATTCGGATCGCAAACTAACACCTTTTGACGGCTGGGGCGTTCTAACTTCGACACGTAAGGACCGTCGATCGAGATAGTGTCGGGCACTGCGAATTTCGGAGCTGCTGCCGCGCCCGGCCCGGTCGGTACGGGCACCCGGTCACCGACCAAGCCGGCGCGGACCACGTGCTCGCCTGCTTCGATATAGACGCGAGTCTCCAGAGTCTTCTCGCCGCCGGCGGGGGAAGGCTCAAGAGGCTTCGACGCGACCAGCTTGCCGTCCACCCAGAACCCGATGCTCGCCGGCCGATCCAGTTTCTTCGGCATATCGGTCAGCAGCGCCCGAACAATGAACTCCGCCCCCACATCGGTGCGGTAAACCGTTTCTGAAGTACTGGCGCGAACCCGCGTCAGGGTCCGGCTGCTGCGGCGGCCCTCGAAGACGATTGGCTTCGGCAACGGGTCGGCACCAATTGCCGCCGAGGCGATTGTCTCCGCAGCTTTCAGATATTTCTCAATCAGCACAGGAGACACGGTCAGCGCTTCACCTATGTTGTCGAAGCCATAACTTGAGTCGTCCGCCGGGAAATCCCTGTCCGCTCTGAAATTCACGCCCAGAAGGTCACGGATGGTGTTCGAGTATTCCGTGCGATTCAAACGCCGGGCCACGACTCTCCCCGGATCCGGCGGGATAGCACGATCGGCCTTTTCGAACTCGGCCTGGACGTATCCAATCAGAGCTTCTACCGTTGCCTCGGACGGGCGCGGGATACCCTTCGGAGGCATCTCGCCGCTTCGAAGCTTCTGCAGGATCGCCTCCCACTGGGTTCGGTCCTGCAGGGACCCCGGAGTGAGGTAGGACCGTAAATTCAGGCTGCCCGAAGCGAGTTGATCGTTGTGGCAACCGGTACAGGTTGTCCCGATGACAGGCAGTACGTGCTTCGCGAAGCCCGCCGCGTCGGGGCCCTGCACAACGGTCTTCCTGGCCGCGGTCGTTCTGGAAGGGGTCGGCCTGGAAGGGGTATCGGGCGGGGCACCCACCATGACGGCGGCCACTGAGAACGCGAAAGCGAAATTGAGGAAACTTTTGCGCATGTTTTGGGGCCGCGTCGTCACTATATCAAAACCAGCGCCTGCGCGAATATCAGTTTCAGGGTCATTTGAATCAGCAACAATCCAACGTGGATTCATGAGCTAACCTGCCCTTATCATCGGAAGCCCACGGCTACTCCCGCAAGCGAACTATTTGACCGGCGACATCCCGACATCCGCCATCCATTCCTTCAGGCGAACTGCCCAGGTTGAATAAATGACATTCGGTCGAGTATCCGTCGGTTGCAGCCCGAACCCGTGGCCGCCACTGTTGTACACATGCAACTCGGCGGGGACACCTGCTTTCTTGAGGGCAAGATACAGGGCCGGGATGGCGGTGGAAGGTCCGCGGTCATTATCGGCAGCCAACAAAAACGTCGGGGGCGTCTCCTTCGTAACCGTGTAATTCTCAGGCCGGATACCAGGGTAAATCAGCACCTGATAGTCGGGTTTGGAATTCTGCCGCTCAATCGGGTCCGCCGAATCAGCCTTGCCTGCGTCAAAGCGAGTGGAGGCCAGCACCGCCACTTCGCCACCAGCCGAGAAGCCCATAATGCCGATCTTTGCCGGGTTCAAATTCCATTCCGCAGCCCGGGTCCGCAACATCCGGATCGCACGCTGCGCATCCGCCAGGGCGTCCACATCAATCTTGTAAGTGGAACCCTGCTCGCGTGCCAGACGATACTTCAGCACGAACGCGGCAACTCCCTGGCTGTTCAGGTATTCCGCCACATTCGTTCCTTCCGTATCGATCGAAAGGAAGCGGTGGCCGCCACCGGGAGCCACAATCATAGCGGCCCCGGTCGCCTTGTTCTTTGGCGGCAGATAAACCAGTAGCGAGGGATTGTGAATGCTCGAAACCTTCACCGAATCCCACTGTTTGTCGGGCTTCGTGACAGCTTCCGGCTTGCCCGCCATAGCTTCCGAACCTGGTGCGCCCTTTTCCCAGAGAGAAACCGTCTCACCGTTCGCAGCGGCGAACGCGGGAAGCGTGAAGAGTAAGAAGACTGCGGTTCGTGAAATCATAGTTATCCTTAGTTACAGCCCCGTCAGGTGCTGCAGGCGACCGGTACTGTCCCCAATGTTTTCGGGGTGAACGTCCATACGGTCCAGCAGAGTCAGCCACAGGTTCGTGGTCGGCGTGCCCTTGGCATAGGTCAGATAGCGGCCCGGCTGAATCGCGCCGTTGCCGCGTCCCGCCACAATCATCGGCAGGTTTTCATGGCTGTGCTGGTTACCGTCGGCGATGCCGCTCCCGTAAACCACCATCGAATGATCCAGCAGCGACCCGTCGCCTTCCTTCGTGGTCTTCAGCTTGTCCAGGAAGTAGGCGAACTGCTTCGCGTGGAACTGGTTAATCTGCGTGATCTTTTCTATGTTCTCCGCGTTGTTGCGGTGATGCGTCAGAGGGTGGTGCGGCTCCGGAATCCCGATTTCCTCATACGTCCTCTGGCTGCCCTCGCGGCCAATCATGAACGTGGTAACGCGTGTCAAATCGGCCTGAATCGCCAGCAACTGAATATCGAACATCAGCTTCAGATAGTCCGCGAACAGGACCGGCACCCCGGCCGGCTTATCGATAGAGGGCTTGAACTGTGTCTGGTCCTTTTCCGCGCCCTCAATTCTTTTTTCAATCTCGCGCACGGCATAGAGATATTCATCCAGCTTCCGTTTGTCCGCCGCACCCAGATCGAGCGAGAGGCGCTTCGAATCTTCGTTCACAAAATCCAGGATGCTTTTGCGCGCCGCAAGCCGGCGTGCCCGAACGTCGGCCGGCAGCGAGAGATCCTCACTGCCGAACAGCCTCTCGAAGACGGTACGTGGATTGGTTTCGGGCGGCATCGGAGAAGACGGCGTCCGCCAGGAAACGCTGTTCTGATAGGCACAGCTATAACCGCTGTCGCAGGCCCCCACGGTCCGGGTATCGTCGCACCCCAGTTCGAGAGAGCCAAACCTCGTCTCCGACTTCCACCGTTCCGCCACAATCTGGTCCGCCGAAATGCCGGCCTGAATATCGGCCCCGGCAGTCTTCTTCGGGTGAACCCCGGTCAGATAACAGGCCCCCGCACGCGCATGGTCGCCGCCACCGTCACCCAGCGCATAGCCGTTGTGGTGGTCCAGGCCGCCGATGACGCAAAGGTCATCCTTAAACGGCGTCAGGGGCTTCAGGATTCTTCGGAACTGGAAATCGCGCTCCCCGCCAGTCGGAAACCACTCCTCCATCACCGCTCCAATCGGAATGTAGGTGAACAGCAGGCGGTTCGGGACCTTGGCCGCGGTCGCCGCTGTGGCCAGCGCCGGAGTCATGGAATCCAGCAACGGAAGGCCCACGGCTGCGCCCAGGCCTCTCAAAAAGGTGCGTCGGTGAAGGTGTTTACCGGTGATCAGCATTGGCTTTTATATCTCCTGCAAGGGAGACCATACGATCTCCTTTTCTGGCCTGAAACGGGAGGCTCTTCACGATTTCCAGAGCCAGGGTTGAAAACTTGTAGTCGCTTTCCGCGAGGCGTTTTGTAATTGCTCTTATGGTGGGTCGGTCGTAGGTTTCGAGACCGCGCCCCAGCGCATAAGTCAGCATCTTCTCCGTCATCGCCGAGGCGAAGGCGTCTTTCTGTTCACTCAGGACGGAGATCAGCTCGCTCGGACCCTGAAATGTCCTGCCGTCCGGCAGCGTCCCCGAAGCATCAATCGGGAACTTACCGTCTTCGCTCCGCCACTGGCCGATGGCATCGAAATTCTCCAGACCAAAGCCCAGCGGGTCCATCCGTGAATGGCATGACGCACACACCGCATTCGTCCGGTGCTTCTCCATCTGCTGCCGCAGCGACATGGACGTTCCCACCGTCGATTCATCCAGCGTCGGAACATCTGGCGGGGGTGGCGGCACCGGAGCATTCAGCAGGTTTTCCAGAACCCACTTGCCCCGCAGCACAACCGAGGTCCGCGTGGAGTAGGAGGAAACGGTGAGAACGCTGCCGTGGGTCAGCACGCCGCTGCGCGGAGTTCCCGTCAGGTCCACTTTCCGGAATTCCGGACCGGACACCCCGCTAACACCATAGAACTGGGCCAGCGCCTCGTTCAGGAAGGTATATTTCCCGTTCAGGAGTTCCGTCACCGGTCGGTCCTGCCGAATCACATGGTTCAGGAACAGAGATGTCTCCTGCCGCATCGACATCCGGATATAGTCATCGAACTTACCGAACCGGTTAATGTCCGGCCGGACCGATTCCAGGCCCCGGAACTGCAGCCATTGCCCCCCAAAGTCTTCCACCAGACGCTTCGATTTCTGGTCCTGCACCATGCGCCGCACCTGCGCCTCCAGAACTTCCGGTCTGCGGAGGGTTTTCGCTTCGGCCAGACGCATCAGCTCATCATCCGGAACGCTGCTCCAGAAGAAGGAAGCCATCCGCGACGCCAGTTCATACTCAGTTACCGCATGCTCGGCATCGGCACCAGTCGGCTTCGGATCATGCTCCACCCGGAACAGAAATTGCGGGGAAACCAGAATCGCTTCCAGGCCCGTTCCCATAGCCTCTTCGAGGGAACTGCCTCGCTTGCGGTCCTGCTCCACCAGCGCCAACAGCCTCGTGATTTCCTGCGGTGTTACCGGCCGCCGCCAGGCCCGGCGAGCCATATTCGTGAGCACCTTCCGCGGGCAGGCCGCAGTGTGCTGGCCCGGGTCCGTATGATCGCACGTAAGAATGAGACGGCGCGATGCGGCCGAGGCCTTCGTATCCGGCTCAAAAGGCCCGGAGATCTCTACAAAATTCACACGGAAGCTGATATCCGTGATGTTTGGCGGCTTGTTATTGCGCAGCCGCTGGCGTGCCGCAAACGTCTTGCGCCGTTCTTCCAGTTCCTTCAGTTCTTCGGGTGTGGCGTTGGGCTTCGCCGTCAGCAACGCTCCAGGATCCTGAGCGGGCGGTGCTGGCCGCGTGGTTGGCTTCAAACCGCCGTAGGTCGTCGGTAGTCCCTCGTACAACCGCAACGCGGAAACTGCTACCCAATGCTCGCCACCTTCCACCCTGAGTTTGATGGTCCGGTCTTCACCCTCCATCGATGTCGCGGCTGCCGACGCCTCGTACTTCACGCTCCCGGCCTGCTTGCCATCAATCCACACCGCCACCTGAAAGTCGTCAGAAGGACGAGGCCGATTCCCCTCCGGGTCGATCCGGAAAATATACTCCCCGGTGGCCGGGAAGCGGTGCATCGTATGCAGGGCGCTGGGCAGAGCCAGCCCCGTCACGTCATAGTTCGTGATGGTAAACGGCAGAGCTTTTGAGAACCGGCTGTTGTCGCCTCCATCGGTCCCCACGCGATAAGGCGGCTGGTGTCTCACCACCGTGGGCTTTACCGCACCCGGGCCAAACAGCGCCGTTTGCACCACCTTCTCCGCCGCTCCCAGATACTTCTCCATTAAGACCGGAGACAGCGATAACGAATCGCCAATCACATCAAAGCCATAACCGGAATCGTCCTGCGGGAAATCATCGGCCGGGCGGAAGTCTACCGCCAGCAGATCCCGGATGGTGTTGTTGTATTCCGAGCGGTTCAGCCTTCTCGCCGTAACCCTTCCCGCTTGCGGCTTCACCGCGCGCTGGGTCCGGTTCAGTTCCCCCTGAATCCACTCGGTTGTGGCTTTCAGTTCTGCGGCATCGGGGCGTGGAAGTCCGACCGGGGGCATCTCCCCGGCGACCAGGCGGCGGTGAATGCTCTCCCATTTGTCGCGATTCTCCGCAACCGCCGGAGAGGAAGCGAAGGCCTGCAGATTCAGGTCTCCCGACTTCATCTTCTCGTTGTGACACGCGAAGCAGTTCTTCACAAACAGGGGCTGAACCGACGTCCGATAGACAGCCGAACTCTGAGCCGAGACTTCGGGAATGAAGGTCAGGGCCCCAAGTAATACCATCGACACGGGGGCAATACGTAAAGGACTCATCTTAAGGGAAATCCCACTTTCACTTATACCCGCCAGGCAAGCTCAACTCAGCCTGACCTGGCGGGTAGCCAAACCACACTAACCTAAAACTGCAGACGGATCAGTAAGTGCCCTTCGCGGGGATTGTTCCCCAGATTGGCCGAGTTGATCCGACCAAAGCCGGCTGTCGGGACACCCGTTGTCGTGTTGCGCTGCTGCGTTGCCAGCGCATTCGTGGAATCCGGATTCGCCATCTGCGTCCGGTTGAGCGCATTGAAGAATTCGGCGCGAAGCTGGATGGACAAACCTTCTCGGATGGTGAAGGTCCGGCCTACGCCGACCTGCTCGACGGGGCGGCGCTGCTGGCGATAGTCCCCGAAGAACGCCGCGGAAGTTCCCCACTGTCCCGGAGCCGGGTCCGTCCACGCAGCCGGATTCAGGACGAAATCCTTGTTGGGATCCACCTGCCCGCCATTCACATCTTTCAGGAAAAGGGGCTGTCCCGGCACCCGATTTGCATTGGTATTGCGGAACAGGTACACGCCCAGGTTGTTCTGCGCAGCGGGAACCAGAATCGGCATGCCGCTTTGGTAGCGGAGCACGCCACCAAAGTTCCAGTCACGCGCGAGGGTCCGCACGAAACGGTTATTGGTCACCGAAGGCGTCACGTAGGTGAAGCCGATGGTCAGCATGAACGGCACATCGGCCGACGACAGGTATTTGTTCTGCTTGCGATTGAAGACATCGTTGACAGCCCCGCCGCGTGTATCGCCAATGAACATGGACTTCTGCCACACGAACGAACCCGTCAAATCAAGACCCTTCGACGCCCGTTTGGTGACTTTCGCCTGCAGCGAGTCATACCAGCTGTTGCCGCCCGAGACCCACCGGGGCGTAACGGTCCCGAACTGCGGGTACGGCCGGAGAGAGTTGATTGCCGACTGATTCGTCGGGAAGCTGGCATACGGAGCCCTGATGCCGCGAGCCTGGGCTGCGGGAGCCGTCCAGGTTCCGGTCAGAATCGACCGGTCTGTGGCATTGCCCAGATCAAAACCCGCTGCCCGAATGGTGTCGAGGGTCACGGCATTGAGGTTTACCATGTTGTCGGACTGGAGCCAAACGCCGCGGTTGCCCACATAAGCGGCTTCCACAGTAAGGTCTTTACCGATGGACCGCTGCAGGGAGATGTTCCACTGATTGACGCGGGGCGGACGTCCGCTGCTGTCGGAGTAGTAAACGGGGTGATTCTGGACTGTGCCTCTGGTGGGCAGGACACCGGGATCGTACGTCGCGCCGAACAGTTCCTGGCGGGTCCAGTCGAGGCCTTTAGAGAGGGTTGCGCCGGCCAGCCCGAACGCATCGGAATACAACTTGGTGTTGTAACCGACGCCCACAATCTGGCCGTTCGTGATGTAGCCGCCCTCGGCGGTCTGCCCGTAGACGAGACCCCAGCCCGCGCGCACTACGGTCTTGCTGTTGATCTGAAAAGCAACGCCGATACGGGGCCCGAACCCATACTTATAGGGCTTGCCAATGACGCAATTGCAGCGGCCATTGCCGAAACCTTCGTAGAGCGTGCCACCCAGCCGTCCATCGGCGGAGGGATTGGCAACCGCCGGAGAGAAGCTGGCCTGGCGATCCCACAATTCGCGCCAAACCGAGGTGTAGTCGTAGCGCAACCCGTAGTCGAGGGTCAGTTTGGAAGTCACCTTCCATGTGTCCTGCAGGTACCCGGAGATATTGCCCTTACGCAACTGCGGATCCTGCGGATTCGAGACCGAAGCCGAAGCCGCCTGACCAAGCAGGAAGCTGGCGTAGTTGAAACCCAGTGTTCCGCCGCCAACATTGGTCGCGCCGAGGGCGGGCAGAGCGGTCTGTGCGGCGTCAAAGCCGTAGATACCCTGCGCCCCGCGCGTATTCAGATCGCTCCACTGGTTACGCGCCCAGTCGCCACCGAACTTGATGGTATGGTTGCCGCGGATGAGTGTTGCGCTCGCCACGCCGGTGGGCTTGGTGTCCAGATACCGGTTGGCATTGGTCGGCCCGAGGTTGCCGGAGAGGCCGCCCTGATTGCCCGAAATATTGTCGATCCGCGGCATTCCGCCGGGTGTGGTGGAACTCCCGCGCAGCCCGAACTGGGCCAGCGAGTCAAACGCCAGCACGGAAGGAGGAGCGGAATCGGTGTGGTCGTAACGGATTACCCCTGCTCCGAGGTGGAGCAGCAGGGTGGGGGTGAGCATGTAATCGGCCGTCAAGCGGACGGTGGGTGTCCGGTCGATATAGGTTCGTCCCCGCGAAAGCGGCCAGGGCAGACCGTCGGCAGAGTTCTTGGGAACATCGCTGATGAATTCTGACCAATAGAACGACATCTTCAGCTTGCTGTTGACGTTGTGATCGAACTTGATCATGGGAATCCAGGTCTTGCGGGAGGTGGCTTCATTGATGGCGAGATTGTTAATCAGGCCCGAATTAGTCGGGTTCGGCATCAGCGCCTGCATCTTTAGGGCAACCGGGTCAAGCTGACTCTGCGGAATCGTGTTATTTACGAAGGGATCGCGAATGATCCGGCCATTATCGGTACGGCTGCTGGCCGGGTTGAAGATGGTGCCTTCCTGAAATGCGCCGAGTGCGGTGGTGAGGTTGCGGCCGGTGAGGGCCTGACGGAAATCTCCGTTTCGATAGGCGGCAGTAGGCACTGTCGCGAAGGTGCCCGCGGTCACTGTATTGGTGCGGAAAGCTTCCCGATTAAAGAAGAAGAAGGTCCGGTTGCGCCCGTTGTAGAGTTTTGGAATCGTCACCGGTCCGCCTACGGTGAACCCGTAGTTATGGTTGCGCGCGAGAGGGCGAACCAGTTTGCCATTGCCGTTGTTGGTGTACGGGCGCCGGGCGTTCAGAAACTCGTTCCGCAGGAATTCGTACGCGGAACCATGATATGCATTGGTTCCCGAGCGTGAGGTGAGGTTGATCAGGCCGCCGGCCACCTGCCCGAATTCCGCAGCGAAGTTGCTGCTCTGGA
>RGPS01000133.1 GCA_010084195.1 Terriglobia bacterium | reverse complement strand
CATAACCCGACTCCGCCATCAGATGCGACCCAAGGGCGTCGGCATCGATCTCGGCGTCCCGCGAGAACTTCAGGAGGACGGAATTGGCTCCCAGGCCGATACCCGCCTGTGCCAGTTGCCCCATGATGGAACCCTGACCAGCCACCGCCCCCGCCATGCCCGCGAGCATCTGCAGGCCCGTCGCCTTCGAAGCCTGGTGCGTTCCATGCCGCAGAATCACATGGGCCAGTTCATGTCCCATTACCCCGGCCAGCTGCGCTTCATTATCCACCGCCGAAATCAAACCCGTCTGGATGAACATCGGGCCACCGGGGAGCGCGAAAGCGTTGATCGTCGGGTCGGCCACCAGTTCGAAAGAGAAAGGAAAACCGCTCGCTTTGGCTTCTTTTGTCTCTGCGATTCGCAATCCCACTTTGCTGATGTAAGCCTGTAGAAAAGCGTTCTTCACTATCGCCTGTTGCTGCCGAACCTGAGTGGCTGCTTCCTGGCCCATCTGCACGTCCTGCTGCCTGCTGAAGGCATTTAACAGGGCGGGTCTCAAGGCAGAACCTGGTTTACGCGCACCAGGCGCCAGGGGGGCCAGAAGCGTCAGCGCCAGGGTAAGAGCCAGGAAGGTTCGGTTCATTTCTCTATTTTGCAGCGTACGACTTAGTGAACTGGTTCCGGCTGTTCGTTACAGTGAAACTGCCGTCAGCCTTTGCCGAGACCTTGATCCAGAACGCGGGGCCGTCGTGACCAGGCCCGCGACCGCCACCACCACGTGCCGGGGCAGCAGGTGCAGCACCTGGGGCCGGAGGCGCTGCCGGCGGAGCACCTGCTCCACGTCCACGCCCAAATGCCTGCGCTGCCGGCGGATTCAGAATGCTGTTCGCCAGCGACGCAGGCTCTTCCACGTTGGCAATGAAGCGACCCGGCGCATTGTATTCAGAGCCACCCGAAAAAGCCCAGTGAATCTGCCACAGATCTTCCAGACCAGGCGAAGTGTACAGCGTGTTGTAAGTCTGCGCCACGCCGCCCTTACGCTGCCCGTTGTGCATAATTGCCACCCGCGGACGCAGCCCGTGAACCAACGCCGCCGACCCCGACTGGTCAATGCCATGGTGGCTCGTCAAATACAAATCAACCGTGCCAATCGGATTGTTCGGGCACATCAGATCTTTCTCCACATTCCACGTGAAGTCGCCCAGGTTGATGGTCCGAAATTTGCCGTAGGTGAACAGCAGGCCCACCGAATTGGGGTTGTCCGGGTCAATGCGGGATTCATCGCGGGGTTCAAAAGTTGCGCACGCCGCGTTCGGCTTACCCGCCCCGGGGAGCGGCGTCTTCAGGACCTTCGAATGCGACGTGACCACCACCGTATTCACTCCACCAAACGGAATCTTGTCGCCCGGCTTCACAATGGTGCGCTTGTTCGCCGTGGTCTCGTCATAGAGCTTCTGGAAGGCTGCCACTACAGGCCGATCGATTTCGATACTGGTGCCGTGGTCGATGAAATGCTTCACGGGGATGTCTTTCAGCAGCGCCTCGAAGCCCCCGATGTGGTCGCCGTGATAATGCGTCGAAACCAGGTAATCGAGCTCTTTCACTCCGGCATCTTTCAGCGCTGCCAGAATCCGGCTGTGGTCGCGGTCGCCCGCGCTGCCTGTGTCAATCAGGATCGTCTGGCCGGTCGGCGTGATGTAAAGGGTGGAGTGCCCGCCCTCCATGTCCAGAAAGTACATGTCAAAGGTTTTGGCTGCCGGTGTCTGGGCAAGAGCCGCCGTGGCCAGCAGGGCAAGCGTCGCAAGTTGTTTCATAGCTTTATAGATCATATCCGTTCCAGCAACGCTGCCATACCTTGCCCCACTCCGATGCACATCGTCACGATGGCGTAGCGATGTTCCGTTCGCCTGAGCTGCAATGCCGCCGTCAGGGCGAGGCGAGCCCCGGACATTCCCAGAGGATGCCCCAAAGCAATCGCTCCCCCGTTTGGGTTCACCGTGGGGGAATCGTCCGCCAGTCCAAAATGGCGTGTCACTGCCAGCGCCTGCGCGGCAAAGGCTTCATTCAGTTCCACAATGCCGATGTCGCTGATGGCAAGCCTGTGGCGGGCCAGCACCTTCTCCATCGCAGGAATCGGGCCAATGCCCATCAGGCGAGGTGCCACCCCAGCCGTAGCTGCTCCCACAAATCGGGCGATCGGTGTCAGGCCAAACGCTGTGGCTGCAGCCTTCGAAGCTACAAAAAGAGCGCAGGCCCCGTCGTTGAGGCCGGACGCATTGCCCGCCGTTACCGTGCCGTCTTTCCGGAAAGGTGCGGGCAGCCGTGTCAGAGCCTCCAGCGTTGTCTCGGCGCGAGGGTGCTCATCCAGCGCCACAATAGTCGACTTGCCTTTCGGGCCGGCGATTGTCACCGGCGCAATTTCTTCCGCGAAAATCCCGGTCCCCTGAGCGACCGCCGCACGCTGCTGGGAACGCAGCGCAAACAAATCCTGATCTGCCCTCGAAACACCGTGCAGCGCCGCCACATTCTCGGCCGTCTCCGCCATCGAGTCCGTGCCATAAACACTCTGAATTCGGGGGTTGATAAAACGCCACCCAAGCGTAGTGTCGTGCATCTCCGCATTCCGCGAAAACGGCGTGGTGGCTTTCGGGATAACGAACGGCGACCGGGACATGCTCTCCACCCCGCCCGCCACTGCAAGCGAAATCTCCCCCGTTGCGATCCCCCGCGCGGCACTCGCGACAGCCTCCAGCCCGGACGCGCACAAGCGATTTACCGTGGCCCCAGGCACCGTATGGGGCAGCCCCGCTATCAGCAAAGCCATCCGAGCCACATTGCGGTTATCTTCGCCGGCCTGATTGACGCACCCCAGCAGAACTTCATCCACCGTGGCCCAATCCGAAGCGTGAAACCGGTTCCGCAGAGCAATCAAAGGCTCGGCGGCCAAATCATCCGGCCGAACCGCCGAAAGAGCGCCGCCATAGCGACCAATAGGAGTGCGGAATCCTTCGCACAGGAAGACATCATGCATAGTGTTCCTTCATTCTCCCGCGGCTTTCTGTCCGGGCCTGGGCACCTTGCCGAAATCAGGCAACGTCGGCAAAGAAGACGTTGGTGCCTGGTTCGGGAATGGATATTCCATCCTCCACCATTCCTTCCAGGTGGAACTCAATCGCTTCACGGATATTCTGCTCCACCTCCTGCCGGGTGTCGCCGGTCGACACGCACCCAGGAAGATCTGGCACAAAGGCGCAATAGTTGCTGTCTGGCACTTTCTCAATCACCACGGCGTACTTTCTCATTGCTGTCACCTGTTCTTGCTCTGGTTGATACTGATTTGGGCTTGGCTGAAAATACTCCGAAGCAGCCCAGGGGTAAGGTCGTCTCCCGGCTTGCCTGGAACGGTTACGCGTCCCTTCTTAACTGGGTGAACAAATTGCCGGTGACTACTTTTCTGGCTGTGAAATCGCCACCCATCATCCTCGATGACTTGTAGAATCTCCCGGATTTTCATGCGTGCCTGGCGACCCGATGCTGTCGAATGTCTGCAGCCCCCTCACTCTTCATTCTACGAAGCTGGCGCTCAAACCCGGCTGCCACCGGCACTCCTGCCTTTCCTGCCGTTCTATTTCAAGGCAGCCATCAAAAAATCAATAGCCGCCTTAGCCACCTGACCGTCCTGCGCCGCCGTCGCCCCGCTGACGCCCACCGCGCCCAGCGTCTTGCCACCGACAATAATCGGCAGGCCGCCCTCAAATGGCATCACCCCCAGGCGCAGCATATTATTCGCTCCCTTGGCGACCGCATCCTCAAAATTCTTCGTCGGAGCACTGAACTTCACACTCGAAACCGCTTTCTCCTGCGACACTCCAATGCTGCCCATCGGCGACCCGTCCATACGCTCCAGGCACACAAGATTGCCACCTTCATCCACAATCGAGATCACCACGTTCCACTTGTTCTGTATGGCAAACTTCTCGGCCGCTTCCGCCATCTTCTTCGCTGTGGCCAGCGGTAGTGCCTTCTTATCCGCCAGCACCTGAGCGGATACAGTCACGCCGCCAACCAACAGAACCATCAAACACGCAAGAGTTTTCATAACTCCGAAATCATATCGCACTTACGTCGTCGTGAAGTAGGTATTCATCGTCTGGCCCGGGGTTTGGGTAAGAGCCGAATGCCAGGGCTGAATCGCCACCTGAGCCCCGCCATACTCCACAGCAAACCCCGTCCCCACGCTCTGAATCGCGCCCGGCAGGTCCAGCGCCACTTTCTCCATTCCCAACGGAGCGTCGGCCGCAATATACATCAGCGCACCCTTCATGACCGCAGCCGTCTTCAGGTGCCTGTCATCCACCGCCTCCATGCGGAACCGGGCAGGGAATCGGACATCCACCCTGTCCCCCTGACGCCACTTTCGCCGGATCGCCGCGAACGTCCCGCGCTCGGCTGCAACATCAAACTTCTTCCCGTTCACCCGGATCTCCGCCGCCCGCTCCAGCCACTTCGGGATTCTCAAATGCAGAGTAAACTCCACCGCCGAAGCCGGAGTGACTTCGAAGTGAACATCTTCACCCTCGGGATAAGTGCCTGCCTGTCGAACGTTCACCGGAACCCCGCCCGACGCCCACTTCACCGTCGAGGGCGCAAACAGATTGACGTACAGGCCGCTGTCCCCATGGAAGTAAATGTTCAAAGGGTAATCGGCAACGCCCTGCGCCAAAGTCCCTGAACAACAAGACCATTTCCGGTGATAATAACCCTTCTTCGCCCCCGCCTGGTAATCCGAATAATAGAAGTAATTGCCGTCCTCATCCGGATCCCGGGACCCCAGGACCGTGTTATACAGAACCCGCTCCAGGCCCTCGCCATACTTAGCCTCGCCCGTGATCCGCAGCAAATACCGAGCCAGTTTCACCTGCGCATAACACCCGCACGGAGTCTCGAAATGATCCCGCGTTGACGTGATCGCATCCCCCAGTTGCCCTGTGTGCGGTGTCACAAAAGCTTCTTTCGGACCCCATCCACCCGACGCCCATCTCTGCGTCTCATCAATCATGTCCCACGCATTCCGCGCCGCATCCAGATACTTTCTGTCGCCCAGCACCAGATACGCTTTGGCTGCCGAACTCAAAGAAATTGTATGGCTGTACGCATGTTTGGTGGGCAGCACATTCTCGCCCCGCGCCAGCGGCTCATAGTATTCCCGGTTCAGCAGATACTTCACTGCCATCTCGTGAAACTGCCGCTCGCCGGTCACTTCCCACGCCTGAAACAGATTCTCCGAGAGGATGTAGGGCTCGTCATACGGAGCCGGATTTTCCGGCGTCGGTGTCCGCCCGGGAATGCGGTCAAACGTCCGGTCCGGAATCCCGCCAACTTTCCGATTCATCGCCCCGCGAATCACCGCCGGCAGGACCTTCTTCGCCAAATCCACTTGCGCCAGGCGCGAGGCATCAATCATGCCGATCTCGTACTTGTCCAGGATGTAACAGGGCCAGGTAATCGCGCCCTTTTCACTCGCATAGGGAGACCCGTCCGGCCCCAAAGTCTCTGCCCAGGCCTCCACCAAACGCCGGGCTTTGGCAGCCGCAGCCACATCGCCCGTGCCTGCATGGAATCGCGACAAGGCACTAATGTACTGGCCCAGCGTATGCCCGGGAACAAACCCGTCCGCGTCATACCAGCCGCCCATGTCATCGCCTGGAGCAGGTAACCCGGCCTTCTGGCGGTAGACCTTCATCAGCCGGTCCTCATTCAGGCCCAGATAGTGGCGATGCAGATGGTCGTACTGTCGCTTCAGCGGGCCCCCGGTCAGCCGAACATCCCCGTAGGCGAATTCCCGTAGTGTTTCCCGCGGACTTTCCGCACCGCGGGCTACCACCACGAGTCCCGCCGCCCCCGCCAGAATCGACCTTCTTGTGAAGCGATTGTCCATTGAACCGGATGCTATCATGGCGCTGACTTGTATGGAACTCGTGAAACCAGAATCCGAAATTACGATAGCCCTCCTCGGCGCGGGCGGCAAGATGGGCCTTCGGACAGCGAACAACCTGCTCAAGACGGGATACAAAGTTCGCCACGCAGAGATTGCTGATCGCGGACGCGCGCTGCTCGCCGAAAAAGGCATCACAGCGGTCACGCCGGAAGAAGCAGTTGATGGTGCTGATGTCACCATCCTCGCTCTCCCCGATAACCGCATCGGCCAGATTTCCGAAGCTCTCGGTTCCCGCTTTCGTCCCGGGTCTATGCTCATCGCACTGGATATCGCAGCGCCACTTGCCGGGCACCTCCCCAAGCGCGACGACCTGACGTTTTTTGTCGCCCATCCCTGCCACCCCTCCGTTTTCGGGGGCGAAACCGAACCCGACGCCCAGAATGACTTCTTTGGAGGTATCAGCGCCCGCCAGAATATCGTCTGTTCCCTCGTACAGGGTCCGGAAGAAGACTACGCCCTCGGCGAAGCCATCTCCCGCGCCATGTACGCTCCGGTCCTCGATTCCCACCGCTGTACCGCTGAGCAAATGGCCATCCTCGAACCCGTCCTCTCGGAAACCGTTCTTGGAACCTGCCTCACCGTGGTCGGAGAAGCCATTGACGAAGCCGTCAGTCGGGGAGTCCCCGAAGCCGCCGCCCGCGACTTTATCCTCGGCCACCTCAAAGTGGAACTCGGTATCGTCTTCCGCCTTTTCCCCGGCGCGACCTTCTCCGACGGAGCCAAACGAGCCATCGAAGATGCGAAAAAGACGATCTTCCAGCCCACCTGGAAGCGAGTCTTCGACGACGACGCCATCGCTGAAAGCATTCGTAACATCACCACGCCGCCGCCGTCTAAATAGTGCCCGCTATGCGTGAAATCCAGATCCGTCCGACTATCAAGTTTGTCCGCGCCGGTGCCATCGTTCTGCTCTTCATCGCGGTTGTAGCGTGGGGTTGTCTGCTGGCGGTTCCGGGCACGCAGCTCTGGATGCCCGTTGCTGCAACGGCGCTCCTGCTCTGGCCCGCGGCGAAATGGCTTCCAATTCGCTTCAACGTCACCACACTCTCGGGTGACCGACTGCGTTCCGAAACCGGAATGCTGTCAAAATCCACCCGCAACCTGATGCTCTCCCGAGTTCAGGACGTGGGCGTGAGTCAATCGCTCTTCCAGAGAATCATGGGTGTGGGCGATATCTGGATCGAGACTGCGGGCGTCTCATCCCGCGTTGTGCTGTCCAATATTGATAATCCCCAGCAGGTCGCAGACATGCTCCTCGACGCGGCTCATTCGGCGCCCTCTCAAGCGTCACCGCTCGGGTCTTCCGGCGTCACGTCCTGAATGTAGCCCATGTTCACGGCCCGCATCCGCCAATCAGAAATGATCTGGCAGCAGCGCTCCCGTGTCAGGCCATAGCGTCTTGCTATCAGCCCGGTGGACCATCCGCGCACGAAATAGAGCACTGCCAGGCGCCACTGCACATCACGCCGGGGTTTGGTGCCAAACGTTGGTGCCTGCGACGGAAAACAAACTACGTTCCGGCGCACGGCGTCCTGTAACTCTCTGTTGCCGAAAGCGGCAAGATCTATCGGTATTCTGCCGGTCACGAAGCAGTACCTGTCGCTGGTGGGCGCGCAAATACACTCGTGGCACGGTGACGCAAGGGTATGCAGTCCACGTGATCCTTCTCAGTAAGTTATTGAGCCAGACGAGGGTATTCGCCGCAGACACAAGGCGGCAGGTAAAGAGGTGGCGTACATTGCCACCTCCGTATTGTAGACCGAAATGCTACTTCCAGCTAAGCGCTAAATTTACAAAAGTGCTCAGTGGAATACCGGTCGGGCCTTTGGCCATGTGCGGTTTCGCATCATCCAGCCAGGCCGTCCCTGCGCAGTCGATATGAATCCAGGGGGTGTCGCCGACAAATTCCTTCAGGAACATCGCCGCCGTACAAGCCCCGCCCCAGCGCGAGCCGATGTTCTGGATATCGGCGTAAACGCACTTGAGCTGTTCCATGTACTCGTCGAACAGCGGCATGTGCCACATTTGCTCACCGGCATCCTTCGAGGCTGCCATGAACGTCGAGAGGAAGGCATCGTTGTTCGTGTAAACCCCAGAAGCTGCATGCCCCAGGGCGACCACAATTGCGCCCGTAAGTGTCGCTGCATCAACCAGATGCGTACAGCCCAGCTGTTTCGCGTAAGTGATCGCATCAGCCAGAATCAACCGGCCTTCCGCGTCGGTGTTGAGAATTTCAATGGTCTTACCCGACAGCGAAGTGACGATATCCCCGGGGCGCTGCGCCTTGCTGCCCGGCATGTTCTCCACGGTGGGGACAATCGCCATCACGCTGACTCCCGGCTTCAGGCTGGCAATCGCCTGCATAGCCCCGATCGCCGCCGCGCCACCACACATGTCGTACTTCATCTTCTCCATGCCCTCAGAAGGCTTAATGGAGATGCCGCCCGTATCGAAAGTGACGGCCTTGCCAACCAGGCCAAGGACATCTTTCGTGGCTCCCGTCGGCGGGTCGTACCGGATCACGATCAAAGCGGGAGGCTCGGCGCTGCCCTGTGCCACACCCAGCAACGCACCCATGCCAAGCTGCCGCATCCGGTCCTGGTCCAGAACGTCAATTTCCAGTAAGGAAGCTGCGGCCACAGCCCGGGCCCGAGCCACTAAAGCCATCGGCGTCAATATGTTAGGTGGCTCTACGGCGATGTCACGAGTGGTATTGAGGGCGGTGCCGATCACCCGGCCCTTCTCAAATGCCGCATCTATGCCAGCGTCACTTGAATCTACCGCAATACTCACGGTCCGGATGGCCTTGTCCGGATCTTTACCCGTCGTCTTCAGTTGATCCGGTTCCCAGAGCGCCACCACACCTGCCTCAGCCGCCGCTGCCACCTGGGCACCAGAACCCACAGCTACCGCCACGTGCCGGATGCCTTTGCCCTTTAATGTCCGTAAAGCCCCTGAAATCAGCTTCTTGAGCTTTGCCGGATCCAGCCCTTCCGGCTTCCCGGAACCTGCCACCAGCACCCTGCGTGCCGCAAAGCCCGCCACATTGTGAACCAGCGTGTACTCGGCGAACTTGCCCGAAATCTCACCCGACTCGTACTGCACGGGCAAAGCCGTCGCAAACGACTTCCCGCCTTCAGCTTCGAATACGATAACCGCGTCGGCTTCCACACTTGCCGCGCTCTGGCGGACCAGCTTCAATTCCATTTGTTCGGGTTCCTTAATCTCTCATCTTGCTGGCACGGACGGCATCTCTGGCCTCGGATTCAGCACTTCTGGCCCGTTCCGTCTCGCGCTTATCGTGGAACTTCTTACCCTTCGCCACGGCAATCTCACATTTTATCCTGCCGTTTTTCAGGTACATGCGGATCGGGACAACCGATAACCCCTTGATCCGAATCGCATCATGGAGTTTCGTGATTTCCCGGCGATGCAGCAGCAACTTACGGGCCCGGACCGGACTGTGGTTCTCCCGGTTTCCATGGCTGTACTCGCTGATATGGGCATTCAAAAGCCAGGCTTCGTTCTTGTCCACCGTCGCGTAAGCCTCACGCAACTGGACCTTTCCCGACTTCGCCGCCTTCACTTCCGTCCCGCTCAGCGCGATTCCGGCCTCGTAGTGGTCCAGGAGGAAAAAATTGTGCCCCGCCTGACGGTTGTCACTGATCGTCCTGTTATTGGGGGACTTGTCGGCTGCCACTGGTGATTTTCCTCTCAACGCGTTGCACTTCTCACGCGTCAGCTATATCGATGATAGTCGAACGTCTGGGAGTCGGGTTCCAAAAGGCAGTTGTGATCCTCGTTTGCGGACTCCTCCTGCTCCCCTCCGTGCCCCTCGGTGCCAAAACCCGCAAGGGCGACAAACTCCGCAACGAATCCCGTACCGAAGAACAAAAAGGCAATCTCGACCACGCTCTGGAACTGGCCGAAAAGGCGCTTTCAGAAGATTCCGCAGATCCCGCCTACATCCTTCTCGTCCGCCGCTTGCGCTTCGAAGCCGGTTCCGCCCATGTGAAAATCGGCCAAAAACTCCGCATGGAGGGCAAGCTCGAAGAAGCGCTCGCGGAATTCGAAAGGGCCTACGGAATTGATGCCGCCTCCGCCATCTCCATCCAGGAGATCCGGCGCACCCGCGACATGATCGAGCGCAACAAGAACGGCGGCGAAGCGCCGATCGCCTCCACCACCGAACGCAAAGCGATGACTCCCGCGGAACTCTCCCGTCGTGATTCCCAGGACCGCACCGATTCCCTTCTGCCGGTCGCTGAACTGCGCGCGCTCAATGCCGACCCGATTGACCTGAAAATGACCAATCGCCCCCGCGTCCTCTTCGAAACCGTCTGCAAAGTCGCCGGCGTCAATGTCCTCTTCGATCCCGAATACAACCAGCAGCAAACCCTCCAGCAAGCCCAGGTGGACCTCAATCGCACCACTCTCGACGAAGCCCTCGACCAGATCTCCATCGTTACCAAGTCTTATTGGAAGCCTCTTTCCGCCAGCACCATCTTCGTGACCGTCGACAATCCCACCAAGCGTCGTGAATATGCCGACCAGGTGGTGAAGGTGTTTTACCTCAGCAACGTGACCACCCCCCAGGAAATGCAGGAAATCCTCACCGTTCTCCGCACCGTAGTCGATGTCCAGAAAGTTTTCAATTTCACCGCCCAGAACGCCCTCGTTGTGCGCGCCGAATCCGACACCATGGCGCTCGTCGAAAAGCTCATCTCCGATCTCGACAAACCACGTTCCGAAGTCATCGTCGACGTCATCGTGATGCAGGTCTCCAGTACCTACATCCGCAAACTGACCGCCGCCTTCGCGCCCGCCGGCATCACGACCAGCGCCGTTTTCTCTCCCCGCGGAGCAGCGGCCTCCACAACCACCACCACTACCGGCACCCCAACGACTACCACTACTCCCGGCACGAATCTCTCGCTCAACCGCCTGGGCCATATTTCCTCGGGTGACTATTCCCTCACCAACCTTCCCGGTGCCGAGTTCGAAGCGATTCTGACCGACTCCGGCACCCGTGTCATGCAGGCACCGCAGATCCGCGCGGCCGATAACGCCAAGGCGTCTATCAAAATCGGAGACAAAGTCCCCACCGCGTCCGGCAGCTTCCAGCCCGGTGTCGGCGGCATCGGCGTCGGCGTGAACCCTCTCGTTAATACCCAGTTCACCTTCATTGATGTCGGCGTCAACCTCGAAATCAATCCCAAAGTCCACGACAACGGTGAAATTTCCCTCCACATCGACCTCGACGTGTCGCAGGTGAAAGACCGTATCGATATCGGTGGCGTTTCCCAGCCCATCATCAGCCAGAACAAGGCCCTCGCCGATGTCCGCCTCCGCGACGGAGAAGTCAACATCATCGGCGGCATCATGCAGCAGACCAACAGTCGAGCCATCTCCGGCATTCCCGGGCTGGCAAGTATTCCCGGCCTCGGGCGCCTCTTCAGCGGCGAAAGTGTTCAAAAAGACAAGACCGAACTGATGATCGCCCTCATCCCGCACATCGTGCGTGGCCCGGACATCACCACCAGCAATCTCCGCGGTATCGCCGCCGGTAATGCGACCCAGATCAAGGTGAGCTACGGCCCCCGTCGTGCCGGGTCCTCGGCGGCGCCTCCTGCGACCGCTCCTGCCACCGGCACCGCTCCCACCACCACCGCCCCAATAGCTGCCCCCGGTTTGCCGCCCGCCACGGCACCGCCCGATTCCGCTGCTCCGCCACCTCCCGACCCCGGCGCCGCCCGTGTCAGCTTCCTCCCCGGATCCAGCGTCACCACCCAGTTGAGCCAGTCGATTACCGTTACTATCTACGCAGAAAACGTGAAGGATTTGGTACAGGCATCCGCGAAACTGCAGTTCGACCCCAGAATTCTCCGCATTAGCAATATTATTGCCGCAGACCTGCCCCAACGGGACGGCGTGCAGGTTCAGCCCGCCAGGAACATCCTGAATGATTCAGGGACTGCCGAAGTCAGCTTCGCCCGGGCACCAGGTTCACCCGGGGTTTCCGGTGCCGGTGGCCTTTTCTCTATCATTTTGCAGGCCGTCGGACGCGGCAACACCTCCATCACTGTCCCCGCTCTCACCATGGGATCGGCCAGCGGCGCCCCTATTCCGGCCGGCGCTCCTCCCCCGCTCGTCGTCAATGTCCAGTAGGTATCCGGGATGACTCGCCCAGGCAACATTCGGGATCCTCGGGCCGGCATGACGCTGGTCGAGTTGATCGTTGCGTTCACCATTCTGCTGGCCCTCACTTCCATGGCCGTGCCGTTGGCGAGGTCGAACGTTCGGCGTCACAAAGAGCGCGATCTCCGGAACGCGCTCCAGGAAATCCGCAAAGCGATCGACAAATACAAGGATTACGCCGATTCCGGCAAACTCGGGCCCCAGGAGGGTGTCGATACCTTCAACTACCCCAAAAAGCTGGAAGCGCTCGTGGAAGGTGTGAAAGGTACAGGCCAGGGCGCGGATACCAAAATGAAGTTCCTCCGCCGCATCCCCCTCGATCCCATGACCGGGCAGCGCGAGTGGGGTGTCCGCAGCATGCAGGATGACCCAAAGAGCCAGGGGTCCGGCGGGCAAAACGTGTTTGATGTGTACTCGAAGAGCATAGATAAGGGGTCAGATGGCACGCCATATTCGGAGTGGTAAGAGACACCAGTTCGGCTTTACCCTCATCGAACTGATGATCGTCATGGCCATCATCATCACGCTGATGGGCATGGCAGTGCCGTTCTATCAGAAATCCATCGTGCGCGCCAAAGAAACGGTCCTGCACAACAACCTGACCGCCATGCGTTCGGTGATCGACGAATACAGTTACGACAAGCAAAAGGCCCCCCAAACCCTGCAGGATCTGGTGACGGACGGCTACCTGCGCGCGGTCCCGAAAGATCCGATCACAGGCAATTCCGACACCTGGAAACTGATCATGGAAGACGCCGCCCAGGCCGTCAGTACCACGGAACCGGGCATCTTCGACGTCCGCAGCGGAGCCCCCGGCCGCAGCATGGAAGGCACTCCCTACGGGGAGTGGTAGCCCACTCTGAACATTTTTCCTTCATTCTGATTTGCTATTCGGGTAGAATGAAGCCAACTATGGCTTTTTCTAACGCGACGTCTACCCCCCCGGCTTTTGATACCCCGCGTTTTCGTGTTGCCGGGCGGTTCGCCATCCTGCTGGCGGTTGTGGGCCTGTCCGCAGGCTCTGCGTGGAGCCAGGCGACGCAGCCCACGTGCCTGTTTAATGCGTCCGCCGTAACGGCGCGCGCGGAAGGCTATACCGAGCGAGTGGGAGATATCACGGTTACCTGTACCGGCGGTACTGCAGCCGCTGCGGCCTCGCTCACCATGTTCGTTTCGCTGAACACGCCCATTACAAATCGCCTGGATGCTAATGGCGACGCCACCGGGATCACTTTCACGGGTACAGGTGTCTCAGTGGGCGCATTGCGTGTGAGCTTGCCCTCCAACCTTTCACTGAATGCGGTGAATTACACGATTCCGACGCCTTCTTCCACGCCTGTGGTGATGACGCTGAGCGGTTTGCGCGTGGCCTTTGCGTCGCTCACGGGCAGTCCCTTTGTCTCGGCTTCGGTGGTGGGTGTTGGCGGGATTTTTAACTCCAGTGTCCAGTTGGTGATCGCCACTGGCGGACCCTCGCTGCTCTCGTCCGTGCTTTCGAATGGCGTGCCGTGTGCGGGTTCCCCGCTGCCGGCCACGCTGGACTTTGCCACGTTCGCGGCAACCTCCATTTCTTCCACGCTTCGGGTAACGGAAGCCTCGGTGGCGGCGTTTTCCTCGAAACTTGCGGGTGACGATTCCGGCACGCGTCTGGTGGTGAAGCTGACCGGTTACGGGCCGGGCGTCCGCATCTTTGTGCCCGACGCGATTGTGGGCAACAGTGGCACTTCGTCCACTTCCGGCGGTGCCTTCTTCTCCACGGCCGGGCCGGGGACCTATACGCCGGCTGCCAATCAGCTGCTGCTGGCGCGCGTTGCCGGCGCCGATGCCAATGGCGGCGGCGGGAGTCCCGCTTTTTCCGCGCCTGCCGTTGTGACCACTTTCTCCACTATGACGGAGCTGACAGTGACGAATGGCGCGGCGCAGGTGATCTACGAAGTGCTGGACAGCAACGCCGGCGTGCAGGAATCGGCGCATGTTCCGGTTTTTATAGTGGTGCCGGCAACCACCTGCCCGTCCACACTGACGCCCACTTTGAGCGCGACGCTGGGCCCGGTTTCCACCGTCAAGATTGCCACCGCAACGGACCCGATCCCGCGTTTCGCCGCCACCACTCCGGGTTCGGACTGCACTGTTCTGAGTGATTGCAATGCGCCGTATTACCCGAAACTCTCGGTGGACGAGACGCCGATTTCCCTTACCGGGACCTCGCTGGGTGACACGCGTTCGGCCACCGTCCGGGTGGGAAATACCGGAAGCGGACTGCTCGCCTGGACTACCACGGTGGCGTATGGCTCGGGGACCAACTGGCTCACGGTTTCGCCGTCATTCGGTGCCAACAATTTAACGTTACAGGTAATTGCGAATTCTTCCCAGCTCGCGCCGGGAACCTACACAGCAACAGTGACGGTGAGTGCCGGGGTGTATGGCTCCGGGGTGATCCCGGTCACGTTTACCGTGGGCCCGGTGGGGGTGGTGATCCAGAACGTGGGGAACGCCGCTTCCTTCCTTTACGGGACGGTGGCGCCCGGGTCTTACGCGGTGTTGTACGGCCTGAACATGGGCGGGCAGAATGTCGCCGTCACCTTTAATGGCCTGGCTGCCACGCTGGTCTACAAGAGCGCCACGCAGATCAACCTGATTGTTCCCGCCACCCTGGCGGGCCAGCAGGGGGCCAGCGTCATTGTGACCGCCGATAGTTTGGTGAGTAACAGCTTCACGGTGGCCCTGGCGCTGAATGCCCCCGGCATTTTCACGCCGGGGATTGTGAATTACACGGGCGGGCAGGTGAATACCGTGACGAATCCGGCTGCACGGGGCGAGTTTGTGACGGTGTACCTGACCGGGCTGGCGACTCCGGTTTCCGGTGCCGTGACGGTGAACCTCGGTGGCCTGACCAATTTGATTCCGACCTATGCCGGGGCCCAGGGCACCTTCCCGGCCCTGAATCAGGTGAATATCACGGTGCCGGCTTCCTTGCCGGCGACGCCGAATCCGGTGCTGATGCAGGTCTGTATCCCCGGAACCCTGGGGCAGCAGATTTGTTCCAATGCCGTGAGCCTGTACATTCGATAGGCTTGGAAACCTGTTCGGCAGGGATGCGTATTAAGATAGAATATTCCCACCGTGACTCGAAACAAGAAGCTCGCACTGCTGCTGTTCCTGCTGGTCACCGTGGCGTTTGCGGCTGCAGTGGGAGACGGAGCGGCCACGCCCGCCATCCGGGCCAGCTTCATTCAGGCTTATACCCGTGGCCAGTTCTCGCTCTACGTGAATGCGCCGACGGCGATTAAGGCGCTGGGCTCGCCGGGGCTGGTGCAGGAATTTCCAGCCACCGCAAATACGGCGTTGAAGTACGCGCTGATTAAGCCGGACCCGAACGCACCTCTGGCGCAGTTCGATACTTTGCAGGTTTCGCCCGATATTTACACGCCGTACACGGCCGTGGGGGCGACTACGGCCGGGTATCCCACCATGGATACGGCCGCCTGCCCCGCCAATGGCTTCGGGACCTGCAATTACCAGTTCTTCACAAAAAACTACGCTATTTTTGCGTACTCCGGGCCCGTCATCTCCACCTTCACCGTGGCCGACCCTTTTTATTCGGTGTGGAACACCACGGGCGGCTTGGGTGGGATTTTGGGCCTGCCAACCAGCGGGGAGAATGCGGTTACCTCAATCAGTAAGGTAGCGGGGACGCAGCAGACGTATCTGGGGGGGGCTATTTACACCTACCCGGCTGGTTCCACCACGGCCGCCGCCTACAGTGTAAGCGGCGCTTTCTTTACCGCGTGGACGGCAAGCGGGGGCTATGCCTCGCTGGGGTTTCCCACGGCGGAAGCAGCTTTGGTGGGTGCCACCGGGATGTTCCGCCAAACTTTCGAAGCCGGACGGATTGAGCAGACACCCGGGAACGATCCGGGGGTCCTGTTTCCGGTTTCACTGGTAGGTATTACCTCCGCCTCACAGGGCCTGAGCCTTTTGCCCGGGGGGGCGACGACGGTCAGCGCCAGCACGCTCGATACTCGCGGGAATACGGTAACGAACCGGGCGATGAGCTGGTCGAGCACCAATGGGGCGGTGGCGACGGTGACCGGAAATGGCTACTCCGCCAAAGTACAGGGCATCTCGGCCGGCGCTGCCAATATTTACGTCACGGTGGAAGGCAAGACGAGTCTCCCGATTTCAGTTCGGGTGGGCGGGGCGTGTTGTCTGGTGGGTGAAGGAGCCCCCACGCCCGTGATGACGCAGGCTTTTCAGGCGGCGCTCGACCGGAACCAACTGGCGGCAACGCTGCCGGTGGCGGGCCTGGTTGCCCGTACCGGGGATGGCTATATACAAACGGTGACGGCTGGCGGGAGCGCGTACGTGGTATCTCTGGCGACGGGTGCCGCCAGCGCCTATCTGAGTTCCGGTGCCATTTACAGCGCATATCTCGCGGCGGGTGGTTTTTCCGGCCCGCTGGGGTACCCTGTG
>RGPS01000132.1 GCA_010084195.1 Terriglobia bacterium | reverse complement strand
GGTGGGGGCGGCGATTGCGGCACCGCATCGGAAGGTGATCTCGCTTGAAGCCGATGGCAGCGCGATGTATACGCTGCAGGCGCTTTGGACGATGGTTCGGGAGAAGCTGGACGTGACGGTGGTGATTATGAACAATCGCCGTTACAAGATTCTGGAGATTGAGATGCGGCGGACGGGGGCGAATGGCTTCGGGCCGCTGGCGAACGACATGATCGATATTTCGCGACCGGATCTGGATTTTGTGAAACTGGCGGAGGGGATGGGGGTAGAGGCTTCGCGTGCGCGGACAGCGCGGGAGTTCACCGCGCAGTTTGGGGACGCGATGGGACGGTCGGGGCCGCGTTTGATTGAGGCATGGGTGGAGTAGTGGTGTGGGGCGTCAGGCCGACAATGAAAGCCCGAGCAAGGCGAGTGTTATCCGGAGATCGGGGTCGTTTCTGAGAATCCGCGCTTCGTCGCCGTGGGGCCTGATGGCAGACCGATCAAAGATTGCCTGGTTTTGAAAGTCATGGCCGAGGCGGGAGAGGTAGCGGATGCCATTGAAGGCTGCGGCATCGTCGTGCACTGTACGCGATACCGCCTGGGTGAGGGTTCGTTCGCCGCTCTGAAGGTGGGAGGCATCGAGATTGTGAAGGCGCGTTGAACTCCGCAAGCGGCAGAGCCACTCACTATGGCAGATATCTGCGAAATGCGCTGAAATACGAGCACGGCCGACAACCCTGGTGAAAAAGCCGGGAGGTATGACACCGGCAGGAATGTGGTCTTCGGGTTCTTCCATTGCGCCCAGGGCAGCAGACAGCGCAGGATTGACCCGAAAGTGATCCAATATCTCTGCAAAACAAGCACCTTTGCCGGAGGATGCGTAGATCACACGGTATTGGCCGAGAGGATCATCGAAGCGGTTGCCAAAAGTTCCGTCGGCACAAGCATAGTGCCAGTCCGGGGGATTCCACAGAGGTGGATGGCCAACCCTGAAGATAGTCGACGAGGATTCTGGCAACTGCGAATTAACCCTTTGTGAGGAATGCTAAAGAAGCACGGACGAGGGGTTCACGAGTGGTCGCAGGATCCCTTTGCGCGAGCATGAGGACGGGGGAGTCACGGAGCAAGGGATTGAGGCCGATAAACCACGCCTGCACGACGTCTTTTTGCTCACGCGACAGAAGTATCCGGGTTAGCTCTAACCCAGTTCGTAACCTGAACTGAGCATCGCTGGTTATGGTCTTATTGGCTATGCCGATCTCAACCTCGGTCAGGCTCTTTGCACCGCCGATGAAAGCAGTTAACCTGCGGCCGAGGACGTCAGCCAACTCCTGGACAACGACCGGTAAGGCAGCAGCCCTTACCGATTTTTCGGCGATAAACGCTTTGGTATTTGGCCTGGCCAGCTGTGACGTCGCCATAATTTCTAACCCGATCATATCAAGTTACCTCCCCAAAAGTGTCAGTTTGCTTGCTACTCTTACGTTCACAATTGCATTCCCGCCGCATAAAGACCTAGCCCTGGGGCGGGTTTTTATTGGACGTTTTTACGTTAAGCGCTTTGTTATCATACTGATATGTTTGGTGTGTATTTTTTGGGCGCGTTTGTGACTACCTATCTATGTGACTGCCTATCTATCGGAGGGGAGGGGGGAAGAGTTTAGGGGGGCGGGCTTGCTTTAGCATCAGCAACATCATGACGACGGGCGTCTTTACCAGAATGCCGTGAGGGGTGGCGGGGGCCATGTGGACGAAGGCACCGGCAGCGACCGACTGCTTCTCATCGCCCAGCGTGAGTTCCGCGTCGCCCACAAAGTAGAGGAGGGCCGCCATGGGGGCGGTGTGTGCCGAAAGCCACTGGCCCTGTGAGAAGGCAAAAGCAAATACTTTGACGACATCGTCAGTGAAGACGGTGCGCCTGAGGATGCCGTTTTCGGGAATCGGAACAGTCTCCCCGAGGTTAGCGAGGAGTGTCCATGTTGGATGGGAAGTGGGGAGTACTTAGCCCCACCAGACTTCTCCGGGAGCAAGGTGCGCCTTCGCAACGTCGGGATTGATCTCGACGCCGTAACCGGGCTTGTCCTGAATGGTGAAATAACCGTTCTCCCACATCGGACCTTCCTTGATGACGAGGGTCGGCCACCAGTCGATCCACTTGGCGAGTTCATGGACGCGGAACTCGCGCATGGAGGCTGCCGCATGGGCGCTGGCAATGGTGCCGAGGGGGCTGGCTGGATTGTGGGCTGCTGTCCAGATGTAGTACAGGTCGGCCAGATCGGAGATCTTCTTCGATTCCAGAAGGCCACCTGATTTCGGGATGTCGATGTGGACACCACTGGTTGCCTGCATGGTGCAGAGCTGGCGGAAGCCCTGCCGGGTGTAGAGATTTTCGCCGGTACAGACGGGAATGTTGATGGCGTGGGTGACGCGGGCCATCGCTTCAATGTTGTCTGGCGGAACCGGATCTTCCAGCCACATGGGTTTCACGGGTTCGAGAGCGCGGCCCAGTTCGATGACGTCGTGGACGTCGTAACGCCAGTGGGCTTCAATGCCGAAGTCGATGTCGGGGCCCAGTTCCCCTCGGACGGTTTCCATGGCTTTCACGATGCGGCGGATATCTTTTGCGGTCAGGATGCGGGCGTACGGATCGTGCCCGGGCTCAGTATAGTTAGGATCGACCCGAGGCGGAATACCGTCGCCCTGAAATTTGAAGGCGGTCCAGTTCCATTTTTCAGCGCGTGCTTCGGCGACGAAGTCCTTGTAGCGCTGCATGTCTTCGAGGTTGCCCTCGGGACTCTGCATGGTGCGATAGAAACGGACTTTGTCGCGGAAACGGCCCCCCAGCAGGTTACAAACCGGGGTTTCGAGAATGCGACCGGCAAGATCCCAGAGCGCGATTTCGATACCGGACGCTGCGGTAACAGTCACGCCGCCGATGGCCCCGGCACCCGCCGACTTCATCAGCATTTTGGTGTACAGCTTGTCCACGTTTAATGGATCTTCGCCGATGATGTGCTGCTTTAGCTGATTGAGGACGAGGTCCTTCACTCCAAAGCCCCAATAGGCTTCCCCAATGCCATAGAGCCCCGGCTGGTCGGTTTCGATCTTGATGAGATTCCAGTCCCAGGTTCCGCGGATGATCATGACTTTGACATCAGTGATCTTTACCTTGCCCTTCAGGGCGGCAGCGGCTTTCCAATGTTCGCCCGTGAAGAGGAACCCGGCGGCTGAGGCAGCGGAAGTCTGGAGAAATTGGCGGCGATTCATGGCGTAAGCATTCTACCGAACGCGCTGGCCTGCCAGGTAGACTGCTTCCATGTCGACCTCGCCGTTATTGAGTCGAAAGGCCACCAAGTCACCCGCGTCGCCTTCCGCGATGCCATTTTTGTGGCCGTCGAGGTTGATGAGACGGGCTGGATTCAGAGTGGCTGTGGCGATGGCTTCCGCAAGCGTGAGGCCTCCGAGGGACATCATTTTCGCCACCCCGTCATTCATTTTGAGAGCGGAACCAGCCAGCTTGTCGGTACCGGCGAGGACGACACGACCGTCTTCGGTAAGGTCGGCATCCTGCTCCCCCAAACGGTAGCGACCGGGAATGGCACCGGCGGGCGCCGAGGCATCCGTGACCAGGATGGAGCGGGCAGGGGTTTTGGCTCGGAGGGCAGTCTGCAGGAAGGCGCGACCGAGGTGGATGCCGTCAGCGATGAGACTCGCACTCAAACGATCTTCGGCCATCTGGTCCCAAATGTAATTGGGGTGGCGGCGCATTTGCTGGTGGGCACCGTTACCGAGGTGGGTGGAAAGAGTTGCCCCGGCGTCAACGGCTGCCTGGATCTGGTCGGAATTGGCTCCGGTGTGGCCGATGGAAACGGTGACGCCATCGGCAGCGACAGCGGAAATCCATGCGGGGGCTTCGGCCCAATGGGGCGAGATAGTGACGACACGAACCTGGCCGGCGGTGACGTCCTGCCAGCGCCGGTATTCATTGATGGAGGGGGGACGAACCCAGCGGGCGGGGTGAGCGCCGCGAGGGCCATCCTCGGGGCCGATGTAGGGGCCTTCCACATGAAAGCCGGCTATGGCGTGGCCGTTCTCGATTTCGAGTTGAGCACGACGAAGATTGCGGAGGCAGCCCAGCATGTCGTCGGGGCCACCAGTGATGACGGTGGGCAGACAGCGGGTAACGCCGGTCTGGAGAATGGCGTGGAGGGCGCGAGTCAGGTCGGCCAAAGGGACAACTGGATCATTAAAATCGACACCCATGAAGCCGTTGACCTGGATATCAATAAAGCCGGGGGCCAGGTAGACGGGGTCGGCGGCACTGGCCGGGACCTCGTGAACGTTCGAAATCGTACGTGAGAAAGAAACCTCAATTACCTGTCCTGTCAGCGCGTCGGTGCCGGAACAAATCATCTGCTCTCCGTTTTATCCACAGTTTCTCAACAGCCAGACCGCAGTTTATCGCCCTAAACCATTGATTCTACGGGACAAAAAAACTGTTGAAATCCCTCCTGAGAAGGGTTATTTGGTCTGGCCAAAGACCTCCTCTTCACGTTACAACAGAGGAACGGATTGACTGGCGCGTGACTCCGCCGGATGACCTCGGGGGAGGTAGCCGTTGAGGGGGTCGCGCGCGCAGTCATTCTGGCTCTGTTTCGCCCCTCCAGCAAGCCACATTAAAACGCTTCCGCATCCGGGTGAAGTTGGGTTATAATCTTTTTGGACGTTCAGAACGAACTTTCCACTGGAGAATACAATAATGAAAACAGTAACCACGTTGACGGCAATGTTCCTCGGTCTGGCGGTTAGTTCCTTCGCGGCCGATTTCAAAGGTTTCGTGCAGGATGAGAAGTGCTCGACGAAGCCCGCGATGAAGGGCAATGCGGAATGCTCGAAGAAGTGCATCGACGGCGGCGATAAGGCTGTTCTTGTGACGGCTGACGGCAAGATCATGAAGATCGCGAACCAGGATCTGATCAAGGCGCATGCCGGCCACAACGTGACCATCACGGGCAAGCTGGACGGCGAAACGATCACCATCGAAAAAGTCACCATGTAGTTTTGCCGGGGCCGGATTCAGGTCCCGATTCGTTTTGAGAAATTTGACCGCCGCTGGTTTCAGCGGCGGTTTTTCTTTTGGTTTCGCTTCCGGTAGACTCATGGTGGACGTTCCGCGTAAGAACTTTCCACAGGAGAAGAAGACAAATGAAAACAGTAACCACGTTGACGACGGTGTTTCTCGGTCTGGCGGTCAGTTCTTTCGCAGCCGATTTCAAGGGTTTTGTGCAGGATGAAAGCTGCTCCACCAAACCCGCCATGAAGGGTGATGCCGCGTGCGCCAAGCGGTGTATTGATCGGGGCCAGAAGGCTGTGCTGGTGACCGAGGACGGCAAGATTTTCAAGCTCGCCGAACAGGACAAGATCAAGGAACATGCCGGGCATAATGTCACCATCACGGGCAAACTGGATGGCGACACCATTTCCATCGAAAAAGTGACGATGTAAGTTCGCTGACAGCCACAAAGGTGGTTGGCAATCGGCGCAAGAGGCGGGTTGCCGACCCGCTTGCAGGTTACCAACCTGCCCCACAAACAGACCGCTCTATAGTAATTGTGAAAACGCTCAAATGGCCACCGCTGGAATCCCCGGCGGTGGCCATTTCTGTTTAGCGCCGGGTACTGATACGTCCCACAGTGTTGGTACGAACCTTCCAGAGTTCATCGCCTGCCGTAATGTACAGCGTCTTCAGGTCCTTGTCGCCAAACGAACAATTCGTTACTTCGTCTTTTGGAACAGGAACGAATTCGAGCAGCTTCGATTGCCCCGTCTTGCCGGGCGCGGAAAGGATATAGATACCGCCTTTGAACTCGTCTGCAGTCTCAGTCTTGCTGGCTTTATTGAGGCCACCCGCGACATAGAGACGCCCTTTTCGATCCAGCTTGAGGCCGTCGGGACCACGTGCATTTTTCCAGTCGAAAACCACCTGCCGACTGGTGCCATCAATGGAGCCATCGGGTTTCATATTGAAACGGTAGAGCTTCCGGGGTGCTCCAGGGTCGTTGTTATTGTTGTCGGCGACGTAGATCTGCTTCCCGCCTGGGGTGAGGAGGATGCCGTTAGGACGGTTGACTTCATGCGTCAGGACTCGAACGATTTTGCCTGGACCATCTATGCGGTAGACGCCTTCCACGAGTTTGCCGTCGGAACTGCGAAGCTCCATGTTGTCGCGATTGCCGTAGCGGGGATCGGTGAAGTAGATCCGCCCCTGGGCGTCGAGCGTCAGGTCATTGGGGGAATTGAATTTATGGCCCTCAAATTCGGCGGCCAGGACCGTCAAAGAGCCATCCTTCTCGGTGCGGGTGACTCGGCGAGCGCCTGCTTCGCAAACGATCACGCGTCCCTCGAAATCAACAATTGAGCCGTTTGCCCCGAGAGCGTCTGTGCGGAAAGCCTCGACCCGGGCGTTGGGTTCGGCAGGCCGGTAGCGATTCACATTCGCGCCGGACACGGTGTAGAGAGTGCCGGTTGCGGGATTCCAGGAAGGGCCCTCGCGGGCACCTTCCGGAGCGACCATGACGGGAGCGCCGAGGGTGACGCGCTGCGCGCAGAGGGGAAGAGTGGCGAGGCCGAGGAAAGCAATAAAGGGTTTGAGCACTGGTGAGCAACAGGATATCGCGAACAAGGTGTGGAGGTGGAAAAAAGGGGAGCCCGCCCCGCCACGCGATTTGAGTTCCGAGGAGGTCGAGGGTCCAGGTCGGCCAGCGGAAACAACGTCGCACCGCCGGTGGGGCGGGTTAGGGAGAAGCGCCTGCGTCGAGCGACGGGCGATCTCCGCAGTATCCGGCGACTGGAGGGGAGCAACAGTGCCGAAGTTTGTCTTTGCTCTTATGTATGCAAACCCACAGCCAAACTATTTTTCATTGATTCTAAAGATCTTACGACGAAGCAAGAATCAAGCTGGGTGATCTGGCGCAGGCCGGGTGGGTCCTGCGACACAGAGCTGCGCCAGGACCCGGCCTGATAACCTGAAGGTTGCCTATGAACGTACTCATCAGCGTTACCGACAAGACCGGCGTGGTGGAATTTGCGCAGGGTTTGGTGTCTGCAGGAGCCAGCCTGATCTCAACCGGCGGCACTGCAAAGTTGTTGCGGGAGGCCGGGGTTCCGGTGCGCGATGTGAGCGAGGTGACGAATTTCCCGGAAATGCTGGATGGGCGCGTGAAGACCATGCATCCGAAGATCACGGGAGCCATTCTGGCTGTACGGGGCAATGCGGCGCACATGGCGGCACTTGCAGAGCACCAGATTGAACCGATTGACATGGTGGTGGTGAATCTCTATGAGTTTGGGAAAACGGCGGCGAAGCGGGGCGTCACGTTTGCGGAACTGATCGAGAACATCGATATTGGCGGCCCGACTATGATCCGGTCGGCGGCCAAGAACTGGCAGGATGTGGCGATTGTGACGTCGGCTGCAGACTATGCCCCACTGGTGGAGGAATTGCGGTCGGCAGGGACCCTTTCGCGGGCTACGAAGTGGCGTTTGGCTCAGGCGGCGTTTGCGACGACCGCCGAATACGACCGGGCTATCAGCAAGAAACTGGCGGAAATTAATCCCGATGAGCCGCTGCCGGTTGCTTCCGCTCATACAGAACCACCGGCTGTGCTGGATATTCGGGTTCCACGGACCGCGGCGCTGAGATATGGCGAGAATCCGCACCAGAAGGCCGCGCTGTATTCCGCAGGCGGCGGGATTGCGGGAGCAGAACAGCTGCACGGCAAAGAACTTTCGTACAACAACCTGGTGGATCTGGACGCCTGCTGGCAGCTGGTTTGCGAGTTTTCAGGCTCGGCAGCCGCGATTATCAAGCACACCAATCCGGCGGGTTGCGCGGAGGCGGAGTCGCTGGCGGTGGCGTACCGAAAGGCGCTGGAATGCGATCCGGTGTCGGCATTCGGCGGCGTGATTGGGTTCAATCGCGAAGTTGACGAAGAGACCGCTTCAGAAGTGGCGAAGTTGTTTGTGGAAGCGATTGCGGCGCCTTCGTACTCGACCGCTGCGATGGCAATCCTCCAGGCAAAGAAGAATCTGCGGCTGGTTCGGGCAACGCCGTCGGCGGGCGACCTGGTCGTAAAGAGCATTTCGGGCGGGTTTCTGGCACAGTCGGCAGATCTGCCGACGTTTGACCGGGCCAGTGTCGAGGTCAAGACGCGGCGGGAACCCACGCGCGAGGAGTGGATCGCGCTGGAGTTTGGCTGGAAGGTTGTGAAGCATGTGAAGTCGAATGCGATTGTTTACACACGTGCGGCACAAACGGTGGCGGTGGGTGCCGGGCAGATGAGTCGGGTCGATTCGGTGAATATTGCGGCGATGAAGGCACATCTTCCGTTGGAAGGAAGCGTGGTCGCTTCGGATGCCTTCTTCCCGTTCCCGGATGGTCTGGAGCAGGCTGTAAAGCATGGCGCGACGGCGTTCATTCAGCCTGGCGGTTCGGTGAAAGATCCGGATGTGATTGCGGCTGCAGATGCCTTGGGAGTGGCTATGGTGTTCACCGGCGTGAGGCATTTCAGGCATTAAAAATCGTGGTAGCGTGAGGGAGTCGATGCGTCCTGATTTACAGCTGGCAACCACGCTTGTCACGGCGGGTTTGCCCACGCTCACAGTTCTGGTGAGCTTGTTGATTAACAATCACCGTTTGAGTGACCTGCAGCGGTCGGGCGACCGACGGTTTGACGAGTTGCGCAGCGAGATGAATCGTCGGTTTGATGAGCAGCGGGACTTGACCCGGGCCGATTTGTTCCGGGTTGAGCAAGTGCTGGATGCACGACTGAAAAACCTGGAAGAACACAGCTAGCCTGATCCCGCATTAAACTGTAAGCATGATCCTGTCGGTCCTGGTTGCCGCTCTCTCCCTCTTGGCGCAGGCACCGGATTATGTCGGTCAGGCCGTGCAGGCCCTGGACGCCCAACAGCCCGCTGCGGCCGAGGGTTTGCTCCGCAAGGCGGTCGCTGCCGAGGCGGACGACTACACCGCACATTTTCATCTCGCATTGGCGCTCAGTCTGCAGGGTAAGGACGACGAGGGCATCGCCGAGTACCGCAAGACTCTGGAGCTAAAACCTGCACTGTTTGAGGCCGAACTGAACCTGGGTATCCTGCTGCTTCGGAACAAGAGGGGCGGCGAAGCGGTCCCGGTTCTTCGGGAAGCGACCTCAGCGCGCCCCCAGGACGCCAAGGCAAGTCAATTTCTGGCGCAGGCTTTACTGGAGAGTGACGACGCGGCGGGTGCGGAGCAGGAGTACAGACGCCTCCGGCAGTTGGATCCGACGAACACAGCAGCCCCGACTGGTTTGGCAAGAGCCTTTCTGACGCAGGGGAAACTACCCGAAGCCTCCGAAGCCTACCGGAGCGCATCTGACAAACAGGGACTTCTCGAAGTCGCCGCCGCAATGGAAAAGGCATCCCGAACAAGCGAGGCAATCGCCATCTACCAGCAGTTTCCCGACGACCTGGCGGTGCGGGGGCGTCTGGGACGCCTGCAACTGGACAGCAAGAACGCCGAGGCCGCAGTGGGCAGCCTGGAAGAAGTAGTGAAGAAGTCACCCACCACGCAGAATCGTCTGGCACTCGCTGATGCCTATCGTCTGGCGGGCCAACCGGCGAAGGTTCTGGAGCAGTTGCAGGCAGCCGCGTCTGCGGACCCTGGTAGTTTCGAACTGCGGATGGCCCTCGGGCGTCACCTGAGAGACGACCGCAAGCTGATGCCTGCCGCGGCCCAGTTTCAGGCAGCTACGAAGATACAGTCCGATTCCGTGGCGGCCTGGAATGAGCTTGCGAGCGTGCTCATCGTGAACCAGAATTATCCGGAAGGCCTGGCGGCGCTGGACCATGTGCGGGCCCTGAGCAAGGAACTCCCGGGCCATTATTTTATGCGTGCCATCTCACTGGACCGGCTGAAAATGAAGCCCGAGGCAGCAGCGGCTTACAAAGCGTTTTTGGAGGCGGACAAAGGTGCCCTCCCCGACCAGGAGTTCCAGGCACGGCAGAGAATTCGTATCATCGAACTGGAGTTAAAAAAGAAGTGACCAGCGTGCTGATGATCGCCATGCTTTTCGCGCAGGTGGTACTGCCGGGCCTCGACCAGATTCGCGCAGATGTGAATCCGGAACGACGGGCCAAACTTGCGGTCGATTTTGCGGCGGCCGCAGAGAAGAACGCGGAAGCGGCCTATTCCAGTGGAGCTATGGCGGCAGTAATCGCGGCACTAAAGAACATGGTGGCAGGTATGGAACTGGCGAAGGAAGCGCTGGACCAAACAGGGAAAACGGCCAACCGTAACCCAGGCCCCTTCAAAGCTGTCGAGTTAAAGAGCCAGGCAATACTCGAACGGCTGGGAGACCTGGAAAAACGGATGGACTCGGAAGAACGCAGTGTACTCGACGCCGCCCGCAATCGTGTACAGGAGATTCATGATGCCTGGTTCGATGGCATTATGAGTAAGAAAAAATGAGACTGTTCCCTGCCCTCTTCGTTCTGGCTGCGTTGGCAGCGCCTGCCTTCGCGCAGAAGGAGTTCCTCACTCCGACTGAAATTGAATTGATTCGTGAAGCACAGGAGCCGAATTTGCGCCTCCGGACGTACCTCGGCTTCGCGAAACAGCGGATGGACCAGCTGAATCAGCAGATCGCGAAAGAGAAGAAGGGCCGTTCCATTCTGATTCGCGACATTCTGGATCAGTACGTGCAGATTATTGATGCGATCGACACGGTGTCGGATGATGCCCTGAAGCGGAAGGTGGACATAGCGCAGGGGGCGGACGCGGTCTCCGGCTCAGAACGCGGGTTTCTGGGGACCCTGAAGAAGCTTCAGGCCGGCAAGCCGGCGGATCTGGACATGTACGAGATCACGCTCAAAGAAGCCATCGCCATTACGGAAGACAGCATGGGGACAGCCGAACAGGACCTGACCCGACGGCAGACCACCCTGCTCGACAAGGCCGAAGACGAAAAGGTCCGAATTCAGGCTGCAACCGCGCCAAAGGTCCTGCAGGAGCAGGCCAAAGAGAACGCAAAGGCAGAGGCTCCGAAGGCAAAAGACGGATCCACGCGGAAGCCCCCGACGCTGATGCGTGCGGGCGAGAAACCGGTCACTGACAAGAAATAGCCGGGCGTTGTAGGATGACGTGATGGCAGAACGCCCCAAACCCGAACGACAGCGCTTCGTTTCTCTGGACGCTTTCAGAGGGGCCACAATGGCCTTGATGGTGCTGGTAAACAATGCCGGCGATGGCAGGAATTCCTACGCCCCGCTGGGACATGCGGAGTGGAATGGCTGGACCCCGACCGATGTCGTTTTCCCATCATTCCTCTGGATCGCGGGCGTAGCCTTGACCCTCGCGCTGGACCGTCGCCTGGCAGAGGGCGTCCAGAAAATGGAGCTGTTCCGGCAGGCGCTCAAGAGGTCTGTAATTCTCTTCGGCCTGGGACTGCTGGTGTATGCGGCACCGCAGTTTGATCTCTCCACGCAGCGCATTTTGGGCGTCCTGCAGCGGATCGCGATCTGTTATCTGGCTGCCGTCGCCATCAATCTGACATCGAAATGGCGGGCCCAGATTGTCTGGTGCATCGGGCTCATGGGCGTCTACTGGGCGCTGATGGTCCTGGTGCCTGTGCCCGGGCTTGGGGCCGGGCGGCTGGACGTGGAAGGCAATCTGGCGCACTATGTAGACTGGCACGTTCTGGGGGCGCACAACTACCGGGGGACAAAGACCTGGGATCCGGAGGGGATTGTCAGTACCCTGCCCTCGATAGCGACGGCGTTGATGGGGGCCCTGTGCGGTCGCCTGCTGTTGTGGGACAAACCGTTGGCGACCAGACTGTTGCGTATGTTCAGCATCGGCGTGCTGCTGCTGGTGGTTGGCCAGGTCTGCGACATTTGGCTGCCGATCAATAAGAAGCTATGGACGAGTTCCTTCGCGCTCTTCATGGCGGGTCTTGATTTTGTCCTGCTGGCCGGGTTCATTTGGCTGGTGGATGTGCTGGGCGTGAAGAAGCCGGTGAAACCGCTGGTGATTATGGGCTTGAACCCGATTGCGGTCTACATGGCTTCAGAAGCTTTGGCCGAACTTCTGGACTACACCGGCCTGCACAAGCCAATCTACACTGCCGTATTCGTACCTCTGGCCTCTCCAGCCAACGCATCCCTGCTTTGGGCCCTGACATTTACCGGGCTGATGTTCGGAGTCGCCTGGCTGTTGTGGCGGAAGAAAATCATTTTGAGGGCATAGGTTGGCAATGGCAGACATATTATTCGATTTCCCGATTTTCGCCCCGGTCGGCGAGGTGTTTCGCGCGGTGGCCACGCCAGAAGGCCTGATGGACACTGGAAGCTGTCGGCTTGCCGTCACCCGGCCAGATTTATCAATTGGGTTTTGGCCCCTCTTATAGCTGGCAAGCGAGGGTAAGTGCCGCGGAGCCGGATGTCACCTTTGAACTTGAGATTACGGTTGCCGACAGCGACTGGCAAGGATCCCGGATCGGCTTCAGCCTCGAAGAGCAAAACGGCAGGACACAAGTTCAGTTTCGCCACACCGGATGGCCGGAGCAGAACGCGCACTTTCGGACTTCCGGTTTTTGCTGGGCCATGTACCTTCGGCTGCTGAAGCGTTATTGCGAGTCCGGTGAAGTTATTCCGTACAACATGCGCCTGAAGGCGTAGGCCGACCTGGGTCTGGCCCCCGGGAGGCGAAGACCAGCAGAGCTCCTGGCAGAATGAAGACAAAGTAGAACGGCTGAAAGTCCACACCCAGCATCGCCCACAAGCCGAAGCACACGTAGCCGACGCCGGTGATGAGGGCTGGAAATGTTGACACAGCGGCTCCCTTCCGTCTCTGCAGAAAAATATTGCCGAGGATCAGAGCCAGGAGCAGCATAGTGAAGCCACCAAACTCCCAGCCAACCAACAGGCCGTTCAGCAGATCTTTGGGTGCGCCGACCTTGACGAGATCCCCGCGAAGCTCGGGCCACCCCAGAAAAGAATGCGCGAAGGCACTGAGAAAGAGAATAGCGGAGGCAATGAACCCGACGATGTTTCGCATCAAGAACAGGATAGTATCTGCCTCGGGGAAAACATGCAATCCGGTCAGGTCCGTTGGGTGAGGTGGATGAGGTTGGGAAATAGCGTTTGCGGGCGGGTTCGGCTATAGTGCCCTGGGGAGAAGGGCCTTGACGACGGCGACGGGAATACCGACGGCAGATGTGGCGCGGGATGACGCATTTCGGTACGACGGCGAAACTCGGCTGGAGCAGAGCATGGCTGGTTTGCCAACGGTGTATGGGTACGACGGCAGTGGCCGACGTTTGGGGGGAGATGCGGGGTCAACGGGAACGACTTCGTACGGCGCGGGTACGGTGGGGACAGTAGCGAGGCGGTATGTGTACGACGCGGGAGAGGACCTGGGAGCGGAGTCTGTGGGAGACGGGGCGGCACCGTCCATATGTTCGAAGGACGACGTAACAGGGAATAGCTGGCGGAGAACCCGGGTGGTGACGGGGGTATTTGGCACCTATACCGGGCATGGGTTTACGTACCTCGATTATGCGGATCAGCGATTTTATGCTTCGAGCTATGGCCGCTTTGATACCGACGACCCTTATCGAGCCAGTGCGGGGGGCAGCGATCCGAGTTCCTGGAACCGGTATTCGTATGTTGGAGGTGACCCGGTAAATTTCACTGATCGAAGTGGTTTGAACAGAGACGCGATTGACGTTGTAACCTGACTCTCTAATACGTGGTTTTTCCTCACGTGTTTCGACGAGCCAGAGCGTGCCGGGGGAGGAGGTGGAACTGGGAGCAGCGATGGTGGCAGTGGTGGTGGGCGCGAGGACCAGTCACTCAGAAGTTTCACCGGCCTCTTGACAGAATTTTCGCCGGTCGTCGGAAACTGAGCATGCCGCGCATGCCTCACGCATCGGCGGCAATCGGTGATGGCGAAGGCGTTATTCGGCCACAGCGGCTTCGGCTCGCTGGTCCAGATAGCGTTGTCTGCAATCCATGATGGCGCGGCGGGCTTCGGCGGGGCCGCCCCAGCCAGTCATCGTGGTCACCTTGCCCTCAAGTTCCTTGTAGATGGAGAAGAAATGCTCAATCTCGCGGCGCACGTGGGGGAAGATCTGATCCATGGTGTGGATCTGGTCATAACGGGGATTGCGGGTGGGAACAGCCAGGATCTTCTGATCCGACTCCGAACCGTCCACCATGTTCAGCACGCCGACGGGGCGAACTTCGATAAGAACTCCCGGAAAACTGGGCTGCTGGACGAGAACGAGGCAATCGAGGGGATCGTGGTCGTCGGCAAGAGTTCCGGGAATGAAGCCGTAGTCGCCGGGGTAGTGAAGGGGGGAGTAGAGCGCACGGTCGAGGCGGAAAACACCGAGTTTCCCGTCATATTCATACTTATTGGCGGAGTGTTGGGGGATCTCAACGATGCAACGGACTACTTCCGGGGTATCGGGGCCGGGATCAAGATCGTAGAGGGCGGGCACGGGTCCAGCGTAGCACGGTAATGGCGCTAATACTCCACGGAAACCAGGGTCAGGCCGCGGGCAGGTGCAGTACGTCCGGACTTCGGGGGCATCATATTGTGTGGCAAATTGCCGCGACCGCACTCCAGTAAAGTTCCCGCAAGATTGCGAACCATGTGCTTCAGGAAACCACTGCCCCGAACCGTGTAGATCAGCCGGTCACCTTCGCGGATCAGGTCCGAACTAAAGATGGTTCGAATGGTGGATTCGCCCCTCGTATAGCGTGGATCTTTGGCTGCGAAACGCCGAAAATCATGCTCCCCAACGAAGCGCTCCGCGGCCGCTTTCATCCAGGCCTCATTCGTCGGATAGGGAAAGTGGTAGACGTACCGGGCATCGAAGGGCGGCAGGATTTCGGTTCGGTGGATCGAGTAGCGGTAGGTCTTGGCTACCGAATCAAAGCGGGGATGGAAGTCCTCGTGGACATCTTCCACGCTCTGGATCCGGATAGCAGCGGGCAGCAGGCGGTTGATAGCGAAACGCAGGTTGTAGACAGGAATGGGGTTGGTGAGGGTAAACGCAGCGACCTGAGCGAGCGCATGGACTCCCGCATCGGTCCGCCCGGACCCGGCAACGTGAACCGGGGCACCCTCAATGCCGCTGACAATTTCTTCCAGAACGCCCTGAATGGTCGGCAGACCTGGTTGCACCTGCCAGCCGTGGTATTCGGTACCGTCGTAGGAAACGACTACGCGGATCCGTCGGGGTGGCTTCCCCTGCACGATGGGGAGATCAGGGTCAGGGAGGGGCAGCGGGAGCGGTGGCAGCGTCAGGTCCAAAAGGCCAGAATAGCCGATAACATGCTAAACTCATAGATTCGGACACCACTGCCTGCATAGGCACCACGGTTTTACGAACAAAACAGGTATTAAACAACGCAACCCACGACACGGGAGCTTGCTGTTTCGAAGCCTTCCCTGAACGGACTTGTGGCCCTGCCTGGTTTTGAAACAAGGAGAACGCAATTGAGAATTGATACCGTCGTCCCCGCGCTGGCACGTTCCAGCCGCGGCAAGAATGAAGCGCGCCGTCTGCGCGTGTCCGGTAAGATCCCGGCCGTTATTTACGGGGCTTTCAAAGAACCCGTGCCGGTAGCCGTGAACCCGAAAGACATCACCCGCATCATGCGCAGCAAGAGCGGCCACAACTCCATTTTCGACGTGGAAGTGGAAGGCGGGGAACGCACTCCCGTGATCCTGGCTGACGAGCAGTTTGACCCGGTAAAGGGCCACCTGCTGCACGTTGATCTGCGGCGCATCGATTTGACCCGTAAGCTCCGCGTTTCCATCCCGATCCACACGTCGGGCGAAGCGAAGGGTGTGAAGCAACAGGGCGGTATTCTCGACGTGGTCACGCGCTCCATCGAAATCGAGTGCGTCCCGGACGATATTCCGAACGACTACGAAGTGAACGTCACCGAACTGATGATCGGTGGCACCATCCGCGTCAGCGATCTGCCGGTGAAGACGGGCGTTCGTGTTCTGACACCTGGTGAGGCCGTTGTGGCGCACGTGGTCGGCCAGAAGGAAGAAGCCGCAGCGACCGACGCCAAGGAACCGGAAGTCGCGAAGAAGGGTAAGAAGGAAGAGCCCGCGGCTGCCGCTCCTGCCAAGAAGAAGTAAGGGAAGTAGTCTGTAATGTTCCTCGTGGCCGGTCTCGGGAATCCCGGCGAGCGTTACGCTGCCACACCTCATAATCTGGGGTTTCTGGTAGTGGACGTTCTCGCCGCCCGGCACGGCATCCGTATGACGCGGAAAGAGTGCCAGGCGATCATCGGCCAGGGGACCATTGCAGGCAAGTCGGTCTTGCTCGCGAAGCCTCAGACATTCATGAATCTGAGCGGTATCGCGGTCAAATCTCTGATCGAAAGATCAAAGCTGGATAAGAACGAGATCGCACTTCAGGATCTGATTCTTGTGTACGACGAACTGGATCTTCCGTGGGGGGCTCTGCGAGTGAAGCCGAAAGGCTCACCGGCGGGGCACAACGGAGCGAAGGACGTGATCGCAAAGCTTGGCTCGGGGGATTTTCCCCGGGTTCGGTTGGGGGTGCACCCCGGCCATCCGCTGCACGAGTTCACCGGCGAGGTGCTGCGCGGTGCCGGGGCTCGACGAGGCGTACTCGACCTTGCCCGGATTCTGCTTCAGGTAGGCAAGGAGCTGCGCCATGTTCGTGGCGGCCATGTTCGGGTGCACGACCAGCACATAGGGCGTGGTGGCGACGAGCGCCGCCGGGACGAGGTCCTTCTCTTCATAAGGCAGGGTCGAGTAGAGGGCGGGCGCCGTGCCGTGGGTGCTGGAGACCACGAGCAGGGTGTGGCCGTCCGGCGCCGACTTCGCGACGAGGCCGCTGCCGA
>RGPS01000131.1 GCA_010084195.1 Terriglobia bacterium | reverse complement strand
CAGTTTTAACTAATGAGCGCGGTAATCCGGTCCGCATCATTGGGAACCACCACCGGCGCATTCCCGAAATTCGCGCGAATCGCAGCCCCGTCCGGCCCCGTCAACTGACCCGTGTGATACCGATAAATGTAATCCGGGTCCTTCAGAACATTCCCCGTCAGTACAGCCACCACATCCGCATCCCGATCAATCACGCCCGCGGCCACCAGCTTCTTAATCCCCGCCAGGGTCGCTGCCGAAGCTGGTTCGCACCCAATGCCCGACGCTCCAATCACAGCCTTCGCGTCTGCGATTTCCTGCTCATCAGCCTTTTCCACCACGCCCCGCGTCGTCTCAATCTCGAACTGCGCTTTAGGCCACGACACCGGATCCCCGATCTTGATCGCAGTCGCCAAAGTCTCCGGATGCCCCTGCGCCACAAACGGAGCTGAACCCCCGCTTGCACTAAGTGAGGCCATGTACTCGTAAAACGGCGACGAACCCGCCGCCTGAATCACCGCCAGCCGAGGCAGCTTATCAATCAGTCCCAGCGCCAACATCTCCCGCAGGCCCTTACCGAACGCCGAGACGTTCCCCAGATTTCCGCCAGGCAGCACAATCCAGTCCGGCACCTTCCAGTCCCGCTGGTCCATCATCTCGATCACAATCGACTTCTGGCCCTCAATACGAAACGGGTTGATCGAGTTCAGCAGATAGATCCCCAGCCTTTCTGCCAGAACCCGAACCAGCGCCAGAATCTGGTCAAAGTTCGCATCCACCTGGAATGTCTTCGCGCCGTACTCCAGAGCCTGCGCCAGCTTGCCGTACGAGATGTTCCCGTTCGGAATGAAGATCAGCGGCTCCAGACCGCCCGCGCTCGCATAAGCCGCCATGGAAGCCGAAGTATTCCCAGTCGAAACACAAGCGACCCGCTTCATCCCCAACAAGCGAGCCTGTGCCGCCCCCGCCGTCATCCCGTTGTCCTTAAACGACCCGGTCGGATTAAAACCCTGATGCTTGAAGGTAATCGCTTTCAGACCACCGTAAGCCGCAGCCCTCGGGGCAGGGAGGAGCGGCGTGTTGCCCTCCCGCAGCGTCACCACATGCTTCGTGTCTTCCAGAAAAGGGAACAGTTCCCGGTAACGCCAAACGCCGCTCTGCTCCAGCGGAGCATTATCCATCCGACGCTCACGCCAAAGCTTCTTCAGCGAAGCCGCATCAGCGCCAATAGGTCCGTAAGCCGCCTCCAGCAAACCGCCACACTTCGGGCAATTGTAGAGGACATCGCGGACGTCGTACTGCGCGCGACAAGTAGATTCAAAACAAACGAGATGAGCCTGCATGGGAGGGAACTCCCATTCTATCGTTTACTATCTGCGCAGGACCGTCATCCCCGGGTCCAGCACGGCTTTCGCACCGGGGCCAGCCACCGGGAAACTGAATTCCACAGGTTCCGATGCCGACCTGACCATCTTCACAACCGGTTTCAACTTCCCCACCTGAATTTCAACAGGAACCTGGATGGACACATCGTCTGAGACATCGCTCTGCGTCAGCGTCCCCGTTAACCGGTAAGCTCCCGGCTTTCCCTTCACGCTCGACGTCAGCTTCAACGTGGGAACTCCCGTGCCATACACCCATTGGTCGAAAAAACCTTCCAGTTTCGCGTCGGAAGACCCCGGCGGCAGAAACTCCGCACAAACCTGGCGGAACGATTCCGTATCCAGCGCCTTCCATTCAAAACGCCGCCGCACTTCCCCCAGCATCTTCAGAAAACGCTCATCTCCCAGCCGCCGACGCAGCATGTGGATAATCCAGGTCCCCTTCCCGTAGATCACGGCATTGGAGGCATTCGGATTGTTCGAGCCTTCCAGTCTCCGCCCCTGCACCACCGCGCCCTCTGACTCGGCCGTTTCTCCATCCAGCCCTACCGTCAACAGGCTCTTCTTGTACGTGTCAAGTGCCATCTCGACCGACTTCACTCCCTGCTTTTTCTCCAGGAACATGATCGCCGAATAATTGGCCAGCGACTCCATCAGCCACTCATGGTGATACGAGCCCGAAGTCACCACATTGCCCCACCACTGGTGCGCCACCTCGTGCGCCACCAGCAAATCCCGCAGGTAGCCGATGGTCGCTGCACTCATGGTGCCACCCGTGGGAGACGCTTCCACGTAGTTCACGGTCGGCAGGTAGATCATACCCGCAAAGCCCTGGCCGAAGCGACCAGGTACGGGCGATACCTCCAGTCTCTTCAACGGGGGCTCTCCGAAATGGCTGCGGTAGAACGCCGTGGCTTCGTCCACTTCCTCGGTAATTCGATTCAGATAATTGACCGGGTTGGGCAGCCGAACGGGCATGGGGTTGGTACCAAGATCTGAAGCCGCGCCTATGGCACGCCGTCGCGGCCGGGGGGCGTCGGGAAGCGAAGGTGGCTCCGGAACTTTCGGTCGCAGCGCGTCCTCCAGTTCCTTGTTCGCCGAGATCTGCACCGTAATTCCATCCCGGGTCACTTCCCTGCGTTCGTATTTCCCCAGATTAAAACCCAGCAGCCGGACCTTGCCCTCTGTGACTCTTCGCGTCGTCCGGACCCCGTTCTCCTGCTTGTCTTCGTGGACTTGGCCGGCGGCCACAAGGTCCAGAGCGGCGGGGTACCGATACGTCACATCGAAGGTCGCAAACTGCAAGCCGCGGCCAGGGTACCAGGTTCCGCGGGCACTAACGAAATAGACCCCGTGGCCCGCGTCCAGGACCACTTTACCCTCGTGAATAATCTCAATTTCGTGCTCCGTGCCCGGCACCAGAGGCTGCGGCGGCAGTACCAGCAGCAACTCATTGCCAGTATTCCGGACCAACCCTGCCCGCACCGATTCCCGCTGGTAAATCTCGGCCTCCACGCCGTCCACCTTCGCCGACAACACCTTCATCTGCCCGGAAAGATCCAGCGGAATCACATTCTGCGAATCGGGCGTTATCTGAACCGTGACCTTCGTTGTGCACTTCATCACCAGCAAATCATTCACTTCAGCGTCGATCTTGTACCTCAGGACTTTCAGCTCGGCATCTGCCGGTAGTTTGCCCCGGAAGCTGCGACTCGCAAAGCTGGTCCACGTATCCCACCACATCTGCTCTTTTCGTGTGGTGATCTGGCCGGCGACGATCTGTTCGTAGCCGCGCTGGTCAAAAATGACGTCAAAATTCCCCAGCTTCCGGCCCTGGATCACCGCCTCCATGAAGCCCCCGCGCCCGCCAGGAGTCAGCAAATCGAGCACGATACGGGACTCGAAGCTGGTCATCAGATTCGCCACCACGCGGCCCCACCGCTCGTTCATAATGGCTGCAAATTCAGGAGTCTTCTTCGCGCCGCTGGCCTGCACTTGTTCCAACAGGGACTTCGCCGTGTCATCGGTAAACAGAAACGCCGCCTGGTCAAAGTGCTCATTCAAATTCGGGGAGCCGATGTACGCCGCCATCGACTTCCGTTCACTGCGGTCCGGGGGCAGCAGCAGGATCTCCCCATCACCGCCATCGGTATCTGCTGAAAACACTGCCGTCAGCGGCTGGCCGTTTACGGGCTTGCCGAACATCAGGTAGCCTTCGGTGAGCGAGATCCGAACCTCGTCGTGCGTAATTTCAATGTCCCGGACACGGTAGCAGTTGTCCATGTCCAGGCCCGCCACTGCCACCTGTTTTCCAAGCTCCGCGGCGGCATGTTTCTGCGCCGTCGCCGGAGCAGCAAGCACCATCAGCATCAGAAGCGCGGTTCGTATAGTCACTGCAGAAAGTATCTCAAGTTCGGCTCGCGCACTTGTCCGTTAGCGCGCCAGGTGAAATTCCTGGCCGATTTCGGACAGCGCCAGGCGGTGGTCGGTCCGCACCAAAGCGGAACGCAGCCTCTCCATCGGCTGGAGCCTCGGCTCATTCCCCAGTTCGAAGGTCTGGTGGTGGACGCCCAGAATGAACTCTGCGCCCGCAGCGTTGGCCATCTGCACCGCCTGCTCCGGCGAGCAATGCGCCTGAATCCACGGATTATAGGCCCCAATCGGCATGATGCCCAAATCAAACCCGCGCGTTGTCCGCAACTGCCCGAAAGTGTCGGTCATCGCAGTATCCCCCCCGAACAGAACTCGGTAGTGCGGTGATTCTATGACGTACCCGTTGAAACCGCGCCAGGTATCCGTCTGAACGCGTGCACCCCAGTGCCGAACTTCAAAGGCCCGGATGTTCAAAGCGCCCAGCCGAACACTCTGACCCCAGACCAATTCCGTCACTCCGGCCCATTTGGGCCCCCGCAACAGATCGCCGGTCCTGCTGGCCGTCACTACCCTCGCCATTCTGGATTCCAGACTGCGCAGACTCGGCAGGTCGAAATGGTCCATGTGCGCATGGGACAGCAGCACCACATCCACCGGAGGTAACTCCTCCGCCCGAAGAGCGGGCGTCACCAGCCGTTTGGGGCCCAGCGTGGCCACTCCCAGGCTCACCCCCACTCGTTCGCTAAAGACCGGGTCGGTGAGTACCGTGGTGCCCTCAATCTTCAGAAGAACCGTACTGTGTCCCAGCCACGCGGCGTGCAGCCCCACGTCATCCCAGCCTCGCGGGTCAGGACGATGGCTGGCTGGAACTATCACTCGCTGCAGGTCCCGCTGGTATCGATCCCACATGTGTGGGGCCATACGCAGGACCGCCGAGCCTAAACGCAGAGTCTGATTCAGCACTTACCTTTTAGACGCTGTATACCGGGTGTCCGGTTCAAACTCTACTTGACGGGCAGCCACGCCTGCTTCGCCGAACTGTCCAGCACGGTCTCCAGAATCCGAAGCTGCCGCAAACCGTCTTCGAACGTCGGGTACTCCACCGCAGCTGACCGGTCGGCCACCGTCTTGTAGAAACGCCGGAAGACCTGCTTAAACGTGTCGTCGTAGCCTTCACTGTGGCCACCCGGCAGATCCGCATAGCTCCGAGCCTTTTCCGACAGCAGCGACGGGTCTTTCACCACCAGTTGGTTGGGGCTGTTGCGCTGCCCGATCCACAGCTCGTCGGGCTTCTCCTGATCCCAGGTCACTGAACCCTTCGTGCCATAAATCTCGACACACAGGCGATTCTTCCGGCCCGCCGAAATCTGACTGACCGTCATGGCACCCCGTGCCACTTCGCCCAGCTTCATGATCATCGTCCCGAAGTCTTCCGTGTCGATGACGACATCGGTGTAGTCATTCGGCTGCAGCGTTTTCCCAGTGAAGGTCTCCACCGACCGATTGGGTTTCTTGCGCGTCTTATGGAAGGTCTGCAGGTCCGCACACAGCGAGGAAATCCGCAGGCCGGTTATGTGCTCCACCATGTCGCACCAGTGGGTTCCGATATCGGCAAAACAGCGCGAGGGACCGTTGGCATCCGACTCGATCCGCCAGTTATAATCCGTGTCATAAAGCAGCCAGTCCTGGGAATACGTGCCCTGCACCGCATAGATTTCCCCCAGTTCGCCCGCTTCGCGCATGCGTCGCATGTTCTGGACCTGAGGATAATACCGGAGGTTATGGAAGGTGCAGTTCGCCAGGTTCCGTTCCTTGGCGATCCGCACCATCTCGGAGGCCTGTTCCGAAGACATGGCGAGGGGCTTCTCGCACAGAACATGTTTGCCCGCCTCAAGTGCCGCCTTCGACATCGGGAAGTGCAGTGCATTCGGGGTGCAAATATGGACCGCGTCAATTTCCGGATCCGCCAACAGTTCCCGGTAGTCGCCGGTGGCTCGCGCCACTGAAATCTCATCGGCAAAGGCCCGCGCTTTATCCGCGCTGGAGGCCGCAATGCCCACAATCTCCACGTTGCCGAGCCGACGGATTCCCTCTGAGTGGACCCGACCCATAAACCCTGTTCCGAATACTGCTGTCTTGAGCTTCTTCATGCCTCTAACAACTTACCGCATCTGTCAGCCTGCCAAGTGCCGCGGGCAGCGTTGCGAGCTCTACCGGGCCGAATGCGAGGACGCGATAGCGTCTCTAAGCAAACTAAGGTGTGACCAGGCAGGCCCGAGTGATGCAAAACGCACCGGTCATCTCGCACGCCCACAACGAAGCAGGCGGCGTACCAACCCGTCGGGCACCTGGTCCCGGCTCTCGCCGATGTGGCAGAAGTGCCGCAGTCAGCATTGCGCCCCCCCCGTGCCGCATGCAAGGTGCGAAGCAGCAGGCCCGAGTGATGCAAAACGCACCGGCCATCTCCCACGCCCACAACGAAGCAGGCGGCGTACCAACCCGTCGGGTGCCTGGTCCAGGCTGTCGCCGATCTGGCAGAAGTGCCGCAGCATTGCGCCCCTCTCCGTGCCGCATGCGAGGTGCGACGCAGCAGGCCGAGGGATGCAAAACGCACCGGTCATCTCGCACGCCCACAACGAAGCAGGCGGCGTACCAACCCGTCGGGCACCTGGTCCCGGCTCTCGCCGCTTCATCCTCAGAGTCGTCGGGCCGCTCTCGCCCCTTCGGCCACAGGCTGGTCGCCCGGCGCCCCCCCGCCGACAACGCTATAGTGAAGTCACAGTCTACAGGTTGGAACACGTATGATCGTCAGAATTCGGTTCGGGCGGGGCCCGGTGGTGTCGCGCAGGAAGGGCAAGAATGCGAAATTGGCCCTGCTTGCAGGCAGTCTGCTGACCCTGGTAGCGATCTGCCTCGCCTTTATGGGCTCGTGGCGTCTCTTCGGCGACGTGGACCTGGCTGGCGATTTCCTCTATTCCGAGGGCTTCTTATCCCATTGGCAGGTATGGCTTGGAGCCGCCGGAGTCACCCAGTACATCGCACTGCGGCTCACACAGTACTCGCGCGGCATACCTGTTCCGGAAGGCACTACTGAGCCGGAAAGCCCAGCCGGATTTCGCCCTTCGCAGACCCGCTGACCTTACCCGTGGTGAGCCAGTCCAGCGATGCCTGAAACAGCAGCATGTGGTTCCGTTCCCAAAGCGCATTGTGTGACGAGCACGCCAGTTCTGCAAAGACCTTCGACTCTGAGCCGAGAGCGTCGTACAGGGTTTTCACTGAAGCCGGCAGCACCTGCTTGTCGTGCACGCCTGCAACCAGCAGAGCAGGGATTTTGAGGCTTCCCGCCATCTGCGCATTCCAGCCCCAACTGGTTACCTGGGGTGCGCGCCGCACCCCAGTTCCCCAGGTCGCACCCACCGGGTCTGACTCCAGCATCGCTGCCCATACCGCTGCGGCCGATGCCGGGTCAATCTGATTGGGACACCCGACCTGGCGGTCCCAGTTCGCCATAAATTCGGTATGGGACTGCGTGTTAAACGCGGGGCCGTTGGCCGGCAGCGTGGCCGGGGGCGTGGCGCTCGCGTTACGGTTGAACGCCGGAGCCAGCAGGACTATTTTGTCGATCTTGTCCTGATGCTGTGCCGCAAAGCCGCCAGACCTGGGGCCGCCCAGGGACCAGCCAATCAGACTCAACTTCGCCACCTTCCGGTTAGCCAGCAAATAGTCCACTACCCCCCCGATATCGTTCCAGTCCGAAGCGAGCGTGGTCATCTGCTGCCCATAGGAGGCGCTGCACGGTGCGGCAAGCAAGCCGGGGACAAACGCGGTCTGCTGAACTTTAGCAAGATTGCAGGGGTCATTCATAGCGGGAGGCCGGGTAGATCGACCGTAGCCCGTCATGTCCATCGAAAAGACGTCGAAGCCGGCATTGGCCAGGTACGCCATCCAGCTGTAATCCTGAAATTGCTCGTCAAATGCTACTTCAGCCGGGGTCCCCGCGCCGTGAATGAAGAGCACGACGGGCCCCGCCGAAGCTCCGCGCATATTGCCCGCACGGACCACTTCCCGAACATATATCGCTGAAAGCTGTCCCGCAATGGTCGGTACCGCAGACTTTACGCGAACGTAGTGGTCCAGCCGCAACAGGTTTTGCCCGTCGTCAGCACATAGTGAAGAAACAAACCCCAGGAGGAGGGCAGCAAAGGTTGCGGTGCGATTCATACCGCTGCCAGTATATGCCAGCCCGAATTACGCGGTGGGGTTTATCAGGCGGCCGTGCCTTCTTCGATCCATTCACGGTAGATCCCCATCAGTTCGCGGACATCGGCGATGTCGGCGGGGCGGGTGTTCATGAGGGGCGGACGGACGGGCCCTGCGGTCATCCCGAGGATCTCCATCGCGTCTTTCATCACCGACACTTCGTAACCCTTCGCGCGTTCGCGGATTGCGTACAGCGGATTTACGTACCGCGCCATCAATTTGTCCAGGCGGTCGAAGTCGCGCTTCATCCCTGCGTCAGCCAGTTCCAGCGACAGCTTCGGGGCAATATTCGAGATGCTCGACGTGTAGGCCTGAACGCCTGCAGCGAAGTAGGTGGGGATGCAATCGTCCCCCAGCCCGCCGAGCCACGCCAAACGGTCCCCGTTGTAATTCATGATTCGCTGGTAAACACGACCGTTACCCTGGCCGTCTTTCCACGCCGCCAGCGTGGGAACCCGGTCGGCAAGTCTGGCTACCTGTTGGGGCGAGAAGACAGCCCAATCGCGACTGTAGATCATCAGGGGCAGGGGAGTGGCCTTGCCGATGGTCTCATAAAACTGAAACAGGCCCTCTTCGGGAGCATGCGAGTAATAGGGCGGGAGCACGAGAACGCACGCTGCACCGGCACGTTCCACCCGGCGGGCGATATCGGCACCGATTACCGTGTTGAAGCCAGTCCCGGCCACCACCGGCATACGTCCGGCGACGGTCTCTACCGTGACTTTTACTACCAGTTCAATCTCTTCCGGCGTCATCGAGTACATCTCGCCGGTGCCCCCGGCTGCCACCATGGCACAAAACGGATGCCGCGCCATCTCGTCAACATTGCGAGCCAGAGCGTCCAGGTCCAGGGAAAGATCTTTGTGGAACGGGGTTACCGGAAAGCCAAAAACACCCGTCAGTTTTGCTGTGAATTGTCGCGGAGTCATCTAAGTCCTTTGTAACACGCACCCACCGCCTCAGGCGGCTCGGAGGTTGCAAAAAATGCTTGAGAAAATTCTCCGCGCGCTGCACTTATTACCCAGAAGGACTTTGCACAGCCGCCAATGAACATCCAGCCTACGAACCTCCAGCCAATGAATGTCGACCTCGCCACGCGTCTCAACAGCCCCGGTGCCGATGCCCTCTATCTTTCGTGGCGTCTCCAGACCGATGATCGGGCGGCGGCCCAAAAGACCCGGCGCCGGCTGAACGCCGGAGAAACCCAACAGCTATACCGGATCCGCTCCTGGGTTATTGTCCGGGGTGAAGTCCAGGCCCTGCTTTCACCGGCCGTCTCGCTCGACCGCATCGCCTCCTCCATTTGGGACGAGGGTTCGGCACCCACCTCCAGCCGCTGGGTGCGGCGCAGTGAATGTGCAAAGGTCGTTCGGGACATGGAGATAATTCCCGTTACTCTTGGCCTGGCAGCCAGACCGGAGCAATGGCCGTGGTCCAGCGCCGCAGCTCTCTGAACTCCCCACTTCTTCCCCCGCCCAGGGCCAGCTTGTTCTTTAAAGAAGGCTTGCACTGCACTTTATCCCCGACTGCTGCAGGTTGTCGTTCATCTTGTCGAGGGCTGCCTTGTGTATCTGGGACACACGGCTTTCGTTAATGCCCAGTTCGTCGCCAATCTCCCGCATGGTTCGTTCCCCCGAGTAGTACATTTTGATCACCGTCTGATAACGCTCCGGCAGGCATTTCACGGCAGTCGCCAAAACCTCGTGCAGTTGTCGTTTTCCCGCCAGCACATCCGGGTTCAGGTCATCTTTGGCGGGGAATTCCGGTACGGTTTGGTTTTCGCTCTCCACCGCGCGACTGGAGGCGGACATGAGCCCGACCATTCGGAGCTCTGAAGCGACCAAACGCCACCGCTCCAGATCCATCCCCATACGTTCCGCGATTTCCTGGTCCGTTGGATTTCTCTCCAGCGTGGCCTGGATCTCGCGAGTAATCTCTTCGAGAAGTTTGTGTCGCCGCCGAAGGTCCCGAGAGGCCCAGTCCAGGTCCCGGAGACTATCCAGAATTGCGCCCTTAATACGGTGTTTGGCGTAACTCTGGAAGGTTACCTGCTTGTTATTGTCGTATTTGACAGCGGCGTCGAACAGCCCCATGACGCCCGCGTGGACCATATCGTCCAGGTCCACATGAACAGGCAGGTTCTCATAGACACGGACCGCAATCGCACGTACCAGCGGCAGATGTTGCAGGACAAGGCGGTTCCGTTCTGGTTCATTAAGCGCGGCGGCGGCTGACGATGTCATTGAGGCTCCCTGCATCCCAATAATGCAAGGCGAGCGCCAAAGGTAAAATGTCAGCTAATACTTTATTTTTCAACTACTTGAGAGTGCTGTTGCAGGGCAAGAAACCAGCGAGAGTTCAATGTGGGGCACCAGTTTGAACCGCGCGTTTCAATCTGACCCAAAACCCGCCACGGCCGCCGCAAGCGAACAAGAAAAAGGGCGGTGTCTGCGCTTACCGCAGGACACCGCCCTCAGGTTTAAGTCCCAAAGTTACCTTTGGGCAACGCTCAGTTAAAGCTCTTGACGGCTTCCTGTTCGTTGCTAAATGCCCGAATCAGCGAACTGATCCCGGTCATGTCCATTACCTTCTTCACTTCGGGCGTCACGTTGACCACCTTCAGCGCCCCTTGGTTGCGAACCAGATGGGAGTAGCAGCTCATCAACTGGCCAAGGCCGGCGCTGTCAATCCGGGTCACCCGGCTCAAATCGATAATCACGCGGGTATCGCTCTGTTCAAGGACTTCCCGTCGCAGTTGATCCAGTTCATCAGCTGAATGCGTCAGCTCAGCCGCACGGCTGAACTGCAACACCGAGATCCCCCCGTTCCGCTTCCACGTCAGGTTTGATCGACGTAGTTCGGCCGCCATGCGCTTGCTGAGCCGCAGCTCGTCAAAGCACTCGTCGCAACCCAGGTAGTGGCCTTCAAACTCTTCCACCGCATCGGCGTCGAGCGCACGCGAAAGATATTTCGCGATCACTTGTTCCCGTTGAATTGGTTCCATTCTGCAGTTCATGTTCCGTCCACCCACCTAGTGCATCGACTAGTCACGTTGTTTCACTTCGCCCGCATACACCTTGCGGAATCGTTCTTTTGCACGAAACAGGACCACGCGGAACTGCGCATCGGACATCTTCCATTCCACACAGATCTCGTCTTTTTCTTTGCCGTCCAGGTAAAGCTCCCGCAGAATCGCCCGGTCCCGATCTGCCAGTTCCGCCAGCACCGAGTCGATTGCATCCCGCATTTCCAGAATGTCCGCGTCCGGACGAACCCCAACTTCCGGGATCTCTATGTCTTCATCCAGAGTCGGTTCCCGCTTCACCCGCCGACGATACTCAAGGATCACATTCCGGCAGACACCATTAATGAACGCGCCAAACTCGTCCGTGTTGCGAATCTGGTCTTTCTGCGCCGCCCGAATGAAACGCGAAAGCGTCTCCTGCACAAGATCGTCCACATCGGCACAGTTGTGGCCCACGTGATAGAGCACCTTGTAGCGGAGTTTCAGCCTTAGGCGTTCGAGGGAAGGTTCGCTCAGGTCCATGTGGAGGTAAAGGGGGTTCCGATAAGCCGCGCCCTGTGTTTATCTTACAGGCACACTTGTGACTGCGAAACAGGACGAACGAATTGGTAGTGGCGGATAAAACTTCGTGACAGAAATCAGCCCGGCACCGGGGCGCTGTGGCCGCCTTTTCGGTCCTGGAAGCAGTCGCGGCACAATACGGGTCGCCCTTGTGTTGGCCGGAACGGAACGGTGGTCTCACGTCCGCACTGGAAACAGGTCGCCGTCGTTTCCACCCGGCCCCCGTGACTCCCCCGCTCAGTAGAAGCGCTTTGGCGCTTGTTCTTGCAGGTGCGGCAACGCTTCGGCTCATTCCGGAAATCTTTCTCCCGGTAGAACTGCTGCTCGCCTGCGGAGAACACAAAATCTGTCCCGCAGTCCATGCACTTAAGTACCCGATCCTGAAATTCGGCCATGGCGCAAACCCCTGGTAAAGGCAGTCAGTGTCAAAACTGCCCGATTAAGGAAAATAGTTAAGGAAAAGGGCGAAGCGTTGCCAGGCGCTTCGCCCCTTTGGTTTATTTGGTTATTCCGGTTCCCGGCGGCTCTTCTTCCGGTTCCGTTTACGGGCGAGAGCGGCTTTCACACGCTTTTTCTCACCTGGCTTCAAATAGAAGGAATGGCGCTTGACCTCTTTAATGATGTCTTCCTGCTGTACCTTCCGCTTAAAGCGACGAAGGGCATTTTCAAGAGTTTCGCCCTCCTGCAATCTTACTTCTGCCAATGAACAACACCCCCAAACTGATCAAAGATTCTACCCGAGCTTCACGACGTCCCAACGGACATCAACAAAACAAGGTACTGATATCATATGGACTTACACGGGAAAGTCAAGCCCGCAGCCAAAATAAAACGTCTAAGAGCGAAATCAGCTTACGCCGAACCCCGCCCCTCGACCTCCCACACCATCTTCCCGGCTCACCAGACAACAGTAGAAACCGAAAAAATACGCAGAATCTTCAGTTTAGCACAGTGGGGCAGGATGGAATCCTGCGGCCGATTGGCAATCGGCCCACTCCGGCGTCGCCAACCAGACGAAGGGTCCGCCCCCTCAAGACACGCCCCGCGGAGTATCCGGACCCCGATAAATCACGACACCAGCAGCCCGCGCCGCAGCCAACAATTTGTCATCCAGAGTCGCCAGAAGGGCATGTCGACGCAGCGCCAACTCCAGGTACGCGGCATCGTACGCCGTCAGACCATGCTCAGCAGCCAACGGCAGCACATCCCTCATGTGTTCGACAACGGGACGCGCATCCTGCATCGGTGCCAGTTGTTCTATCAGCGAAAGAAATTGCTCCACCCCGGGCATTTCCAGTCGCTTCCGGCGCAGCCCCACCAGTATGGCGTTCGCCACCTCCAACTCCCAGATGCACGGGACCAGCATGGTCTCTCCCCCCAGTCCCACCAGCACGGTTTCCGCATAGGCGCTGGTCTCATCGGGAAAACACCATGCCAGCGCGATGGAGGCGTCCACCACGACTGGACTCAAAACCGCCGCCCCGTCTCGATCATCTCCTTCACGCTCATCTCGTCCGGTTTGACTTGCGCCCGAAGTGCCCGCATCTTTTCAACGATCTCGTGATGCGCGAGCTTGGCAGGTGCCTCAACAACCGGGACTAACAATGCCGCCGGAACACCGTGCCGGGTGATCGTGATTCGCTCACCCTTCGCAACCCGATCCAGCAAAGCCGACAGATGCGTCTTCGCCTCAAACGCTCCAATAGATGCCATAGTGACTCCTGTCAAACTAGTTTAAACCAGTTGAAAACTGCGTAGGCACTCTTTTAGACACCACAGCGGGTATTCAAGGAAAATCTAACGAACTTATCCCAGGCAACGGGATCGCATTTCCATTCAGCGCACCGGCAGCATGCGGATCCGTCTCCGCTCCGGATCGATGGTCACCAATGCTCCCCGCTCGATCCATGGCCCCGCTTCTCTAAGGCAACGGACGACCGCCGGCCCACACGCACCTGAAGGCATCACGTCATGCATTCGGATCTGGATAACGCTCGGAGCAAGACTTCGCCGATTCGCCAGCAAGGCTCCAAAGTCCGGATCGTGAGTGAACACTGAATAACCGTTGTCCGCTGCGAACTCGAATATCTCCCGGTCCGGAGCTGCGGCCTGGCCAATTTGTAACCAATGAACGGCGTCAATCCCATGTTTCGAAAAGAACCCGACCCACAGGGGACTCAGGTTCATGTCGATCAGGATCTTCATGCCGCTGGAAGGGGAATCTCGATCTCTTCGATGCGCCAGGCCGAATATGCCAGAGCCTGCCGGATATCTTCTTCTTCAAGGTAAGGGTACGCAGCGAGGATCGCTTCATAGCTGTGGCCGGAAGCAATCAGACCCACCAGCATCCCGGCCGTAACCCGCATCCCCCGAATACAGGGTTTCCCACCCATTACCGCAGGGTTTCGCGTGATTCGGTCCAGTTCAGCTACGGTCTCCATCTCCCCTTCAGTATAGTGCGATTTCGGGCAGCGCCAGCACGCTGCCCCACGTCCCCGCCACAATCGCGGTCAAAATCCCTCAGCATCTTCCGCTCACCAAACCTCAACCCGCAACCCCTTTTACCCTAAAAACGGCAGTTGACCTCGGCGGCAGCCCGCAAGCTGGAATCCATTGAAGTTGCAACTGCTTCGCACTTAAGGAAGTGCCGCGCTACCGAACCCCGACCGTGAGGAAGGGGCCAACTCACCAGTTTGGTGACAACTGCTTTGCCTGCAACAGCTTGTGGGAAAAGGCCTTGGGGCGAAAGCGAGCCCCCAACCGCCGTTTTTGGGTTTACTGAAGCGTTTGCCGACAGTTTGGGAGAAACTTCCCACAACCAAATTTAGGAACAACCAAGCGATTCGCGCAATAGGCAACTGTTTGGTTGACATGTCGCCGCAGCTCCGGTAGCTTGGGAGCGTGCTTGGGACCTTCCGCCACAAGGGCCTCGAAGAGGTTTTTGCCAGAGGCACAAGTCGGCGAATCGGGGCGGCGCACCTTCGAAAGTGCGTCCGCATCCTCCAGTTACTGGAATCTGCGACTCTGCCGGAAGACCTGAGTATCGCAGGCTTGCGGTTTCATGGTCTGCAAGGGCAAGCCGCAACGCTGGGCGGTCAGCGTAAGTGGCAATCTCCGGATCACCTTTGGGTGGCTCGGTGACGAGGCGCTGGACATCGATCTTGACATCGATTTTGAGGACTAGCATTAACAGAAACCAGCGATGCGAGAAGAAAATGGACTTCTTCCGGTACATCCCGGAGAGATCATCAAGCAGGATGTTTTGCCCGGCTCGGGACTGTCAGTCGCAGCTGCGGCGAGAGCTCTGGGGGTATCACGTCAGCTGTTGCATGACATCCTGGCGGAGAAACGGCCACTCTCGGCGGTGATGTGTCTGAAACTGGCTCGGCTGTTCGGCGGGTCGCCGGAGGTCTGGATGCGGCTGCAGGCAACTTACGATTTGACGCTGGCGTCGCAGGATGAGGCCGTGATGGCCAGGGTCCGGCAGATTGTTCCGATGCAAATGAACGATTCAGTGAACGTGTTTCTCCTCATTGAGGATATCCTCTCCAAGCCGCGAAACAACCCCGTGCACACGTTTGAGAAGTTCGAGGACATTCAATGGTGGTTGCGAGACCAGTGGGCAGGTCTATTTCGAGAACTTCTCAGACGCCAGTCACAACAACAGCAGCTCTCGAGTTTGTCTGCCCAAATATTGCAACTCAAGGAAACGAACGAGACGCTTAAGAAATATCTAGAAGCAGTAATGCAAGGGACGAACAAGCAAGAAGCGTCACGATTAATAGAGAGCGAGGAGGAGCGCTTGAAGGACGTTGAACGGTTGGCAAGAGCTGGGAACAACAACTGGGTTCGATTTGTGTCGCGCAGCGGGGGCTTCTCACCGGAGGCAGTAAGTTTCGCTATCGCCAACGCCCGCAGTATCGAGGACTTTGGAAAACAGTTGCCTGCGCAGGCTGAGTTGAATCTCGCCCCGGATTTTGTCGGCTTGCTGCAGGGCGGGGGGGCGCCGCTGCATGATTTCAATGAAGCGCGCAGCTTGCTCGGTTGTCCCCCGCTCGATGAACAGTCTCGGGGTACAGAAGCGTCCCCGGAACACCCCAGCGGCCGCCGGGGCAGGGCGAATAGGCCTGATGCTACTTCAAACAGCGAAGAGGCGCGTTCCACGAATGCGCCGGTTGTACCAAAAGAGCCCAAGCAGTCCAAGGAGGGCGACACGAGATCGGAGGCCTGACCTCTCGTCACAGCCACAGATTTGCCTGGATTGAGACTAGGCGGCAAGTTCCGCGAAATCTGTGAGACATAGGCTTACGGCATTCGTTACAAAAGTTCGATAACTGCCCACGAAGGGGAGCCAGTAATCTAGTTTTCGGATACCCCAATACGGTTTCGAACCGTCGGGCGAGCGAGAAGTTGCTTGGCAACATGTCGTAAACAGCCCATTTTCGAATTGGGAGCGCATCGGTGCTACTTTCCAGAACGTCTAGGACCGTATCGAAACCACCGTGGCCCTGGAAAAAAGCGCCACACTCCATATCTTCCTGCCGCGGTGCCTCCGATACGGTCCTAGACGTTCTAGGAAGCGTGGACAGTGCAGTGAGCGAATCGTCGGCGACTCGTAAAACGTGCCGAACGGCGTTTGCGGAGATTAGCTCTCTGGTTGCACCCGCAGCAGGACCGTTCGTCAGAATTTCCCACTCACCAAACCTCAACCCGCAACCCAGGCACCCGAATAAACTCCCGCGCATTCCGGCTCACCACCACCCAATCCCGTGCCAGAGCCACCGCCGCAATCATTAAATCATTCGCCCCAATCGGAGTCCCCGCAGCCTCCAGGACCGCCCGGATCACCCCATACCGCGCCGCCGCCCCATCGTCAAACGGAGCCGAATCAAACGGTGCCAGCAACCTCGCGAACCCGCTAAGATTCGCCTCAACCCGCTGACTCTTCCTCGCCCCGAACTCCAGTTCCCCCCGAACCACACTGCAACAATGAACCTGCGACACCCGAAGACCCTGAAGCCGCTTCTGCAGCCCCGCCTCCCCCCTCGCCAGCCCGATCCAGATATTCGTATCCAGCAGGTACTCGGTCACTGCAGACCGTCCAGGTCATCCACAGCCTCCGGCAACGGGTCCATCGGCTCGGCCATCTCCTCAGTCAAAAATCCGCAGGCACTAACAAAATAGTCGGACGGCAGGAAGCCGTCTCCGTCGCGGTCGGCAAGCAATGTCAGTACATGCCGGGAAAGCGGAACCCGAGCCGCCTGCGCCTCTCGCTTCAGGCTCGCCGCGAGTTCATCCGGGACATAAAGATTCAGGTGGGCCATGCAATAAGTATACCAAGTATATTTGCTGTGCTTGTTATGCCGCTTCTGCCCGGTGACGTCAATCCGAAGAAAAT
>RGPS01000014.1 GCA_010084195.1 Terriglobia bacterium | reverse complement strand
GGCCAGGCACCAGACGCAAAAATCGCCAGAGGCAAATATCTGGCAGAGGAAGTGGCCCGGTGTCAGGACTGTCACACCCCCAAGACAGAAAAGGGCGACTTCATCAAGAGCCAGTGGATGAAAGGTGCAACGCTCGATTTCACTCCGGCAGTTCCGCTGATGGGCTGGCACTCAAAGAGTGTGGATATCACTTCCACGAGCCAGCTTTGGGCGCGCTGGACGGCGGACGGCCTGGTGAAGTTTCTGGAAACGGGCAAAAACCCCAGGGGTAACAAGGCAGGACCTCCCATGCCGACCTACACGCTGAATCACGATGATGCCGACGCCATCGTTGCGTACATGAAGTCGCTGCCCTAAGACGCTGTGAAAGCTCTCTTATTCTGCTGCCTCGCCGGCCTGGTTTCGACAGCGTCCGCTGAGGCTCAAACAGCCGAAAACGTATTGCTGGTGGTGAATCGGCGGTCGCCGGAGTCGCGCGCGATTGGCGAGTACTACCAGCAGAAGAGGGCTGTCCCTGCGCTGAACGTTTGCCAGATTGATACCGAGACAACCGAAGACGTCGCCCGGCCCATCTATGAAAAGCAGATTGAAGGTGCTGTGGCTGCCTGTCTTCGGCTGCGTGGACTCACCGAGAGGATCCTCTACATCGTCTTGACGATGGGAGTTCCCATTCGGATGTGGCCGACTGAGGGCAAGAGTCAGCAGCAGAGTGACGGCGCAGCGGTCGATTCCGAACTGACGCTTTTGTACCAAAGAATGCGGGGCGTGAAGTTCGCCCTCGATGGGCCAACCCCGAATCCGTTCTACCGCCAGACGGATACGCCTTTTCGACACCCCACGTTCCCCATGTACCTGGTCACCCGCCTGGATGCCTGGACCGTTGCGGAGGTAAAGTCCCTGATTGACCGCTCGCTGCTGGCGAAAAATGTGGGCAGATTCGCACTCGACCTGAAGGGTTGGGACGAGACGGCGGCAGGAAACCAGTGGCTCCGAACGGCCGCGCTGCTGCTCCCAAAGGGTCGGGTCATTCTGGATGAGACCCCCGCTGTCCTCGAAAATGTGCCGGACGTGATTGGCTATGCGTCGTGGGGCTCGAACGACAAAGCCCGCACGAAACGCAATGTCCACATGGGCTGGCTGCCCGGAGCCATTGCCACAGAGTTCGTATCAACCGACGGTCGCACCTTCCGCCGGCCCCCGGACGACTGGACCCTGGGGACCTGGGCTGACAGAAAATCGTGGTTCGCCGGAGGGCCGCAGACTCTCGCTTCCGACTATATTCACGAGGGCGCGAGCGGAGCTTCCGGGCAGGTCTCTGAGCCGTTTCTGGCGTATTGCCCGAGACCTGATCTCGTGCTGCCCGCTTATGCTTCGGGGCGGAATCTGGCGGAGAGTTTTTATCTGGGGATTCCGGCGGTGAGCTGGATGACGGTAGTCATCGGCGATCCCCTGATGCGGCTGGTACCGTAGGCAGGATATATGAAAGTTCACTTAGAAGGCGTTACCCTGCACCTGGCGCACCCGGATGAACTGGCCATCCGGTGGGTCGGTCAGGAAGAGCTGATGCGCCAACTGCTGGCCGCCTGGATGGTGGTGACGGAAGCGGATGTGCCGATGAGTCCGCGCCTGATCGGCAAGCCCGGCGTGGGAAAAACGACGCTGGCTTATGCGGCGGCGCGGCGTATGGGGCGCGACGTTTTCATCATGCAGGCAACGCTGGACACCAGACCGGAAGATCTGATTGTGACCCCGGTGATTGAGGGCGAGGGCAGCCTGCGCTATGTAGCGTCGCCCCTGGTTTCCGCCATGATTCTGGGCGGCGTGGCGATTCTGGACGAAGGCAACCGCATGAGCGAGAAGAGCTGGGCCAGCCTGGCTCCGCTGCTGGACAACCGCCGGTACGTGGAGAGCATCGTAGCTGGCATCAAAATCAAGGCACATCCGAATTTCCGCCTGGTGGCGACGATGAACGATGACGCTTCCACGTTTGAGCTGCCTGAATACATCCATTCCAGGCTTCAACCCCAGATCCTGATCGACTTCCCCGAGAAAGACGAAGAGATGCAGATTCTGCGCGAGAATATCCCGTTTGCTGAGGACAACGTCCTCCAATATGTGGCCGACTTTCTGGAGCAGGCCCATGCGCATGATGAGCGGTACAGCGTTCGCGACGGAATCAATATCGCCCGGTATGCCATTAAGCTGAAGAGCCTGGCGACCGAAGCCTCGCACGAAAGGCTGGCGCTGGAGATGTCCGTATTGCAGATATTGGGCGAGGAAGCGCTGCGCTATGCCAGACGCGCCAGAACAGCTTCCTGACCTCCTCAGTCTGAGGCGCGGCAAGTGCTCCTGGGTTCCGGTGGTTGCGGGCCGGATGGAGTTCGCCGCCGAAGTTCGCCGTCGGATACTTGCGGAACGCCCGCAGGTGGTGGCCGTAGAGCTCCCGGCTACCCTCGAGAGCCTGTTTCTGCGGGCAGTGAAGCGCTTGCCTGCGATCTCTGTGATCGTCTACGGCGACAACGTCTATAAGCCGAAGGGGTCGCTGGACGAGGACAGTGATTCAGGGGTCTATGTGCCTGTGGAACCGGCCGATCCCTTCATCGAAGCCATTCGGTCGGCACACGAAATTGGGGCTGAAGTTGTGTTCATTGACCCGGACTCCATGGAGCGACCTCATCTGCGGGCCTCCTATCCGGATTCCTATGCTCTGACAACGATTTCGCTTGAACAGTACACCGAGGCGTGGCGTCTGCATCCCCAGCCACGCAGTGAGCAGCTTGCCGCATTTGCCGCCGGAATCGCCTGGAAGTTGCAGGGATCTAACCCTTTCGCGGAAACTCTGGTCGTCATCTCGCTGAACCTGCTGGACCCCGTCCTCGAAGCCCTCGAGGCTCCGCAGGAGGAGCCGAAGTCCCGGTTCCGTGAGATGCCCCGCTTGCTGAATCCCCATCCGGATTGTTTGGGCGAGATTACCAGCGAATACCCGTACCTGCAGGAGCGCTATGAGCGTTTCCGGGAAACCATGGCGGACCGGGAACGCATCGACCGGCCCAGAGCACAGTTTGCCCTGTTCCGCGAGGCAGCGGAGGCCTGGCAGGTGAATACGGGCGAGACGATGCAGCACTGGCAACGGAGGCTGTTGGCTCGCTATACCCGCAATCTGGCCGTGGCTCACGGTGACATGACAGCGTCGCTCTTTGACATCACCATTGCGGCCCGGTCGATTGTGGATGAGAACTTCGCCTGGGACGTTTGGGAGACGGCGAGCCGGTATTCCTGGCAGGAGACAGAGTCGGATGTAGAGACCGCGAACCTCTCGGGCGAAGAGATCTGGACTGATACGCAGAAACTCAGACTCAGGCGGCGTTTGCCGAGTACCCGGCGCCGAATGACAGTTCCGGGACTGAAGAAACGAAAGAAGGAGAAGACCCCGGGAGAGTGGGCCTCGGCCGTAAACGGTGCGAGCATTTGCTCGTACCCGCCGGAAGACCTGAAGATTGAGGATTTCGGCCGGTTCCTGAAGAAAAAGGGTAAGGGGATGCTGTCAGAAGAACGAAGTACAGTGGAACCGTTTACCACTTCTCTTCTGGATGGCGTGGATATTCGGGAGACAATTCGCAACTGGCACGAGGGCAGAATTTTTGTGCGGAATTCGCGCAAGGTGCAGGGCGATGTCGGGTCAGTGATAGTGATCTTCGATGGCGAACGCGACGCCCGGTACAGCTACACGACCACCTGGCTGGGCGAACACCAGAACGAGAGCGATATGGCCTACTTCTCGACACCACCCTTTGATCATATGGTGGGACCCGGGATTGGCCGGGGCGAGTATGGCGGGTTTCTGATGAGTTTGCCGGCCAGGCGCATGTACGACGTCTGGGCGGACCCGGATTATGATTTCGCCGAGACCAAAGCGGAGAGACTCTTGCTGGCCGGCCTCGACTATTCGATTCATAAGTACGTCGTCTATGCGGCAGCCAAACCACCACGGTCGGTCTTCCGGAATATTGCAGATCGGTTCGGGAGGACGATTGTCTACCTGCCGGTGGGCCAGTTGTCCCCGACAACGTTGAAGAAATTACGCGTGGTGCATGTTCTGGATGGCTACGACAAGCGGGAGACAGCGAAAGATTACATCTGGTAGTGCAGTTGTGACAGAATTGCGGTCATGCGTTTCCTCATTGGTGCGGTTTGTGTGATGGTGCTGGTGGCGGCGGTCCCGCCTCAGAAGATCTGGAAGTTTGACAGCGTGACAGCTATCGCTGGCAACCCCGCTGCGGTGCTGGGGCATCCGAAAGTGATTGCCACGCCAGAGGGTAAGGCGGTGCAGTTCAATGGCGTGGATGATGCCCTGTTTTTGAAGGTACATCCTTTGGCCGGGGCAGAAACATGGACCTGGGAGGTTGTGTTCCGCCCGGAAACCGGGGGCAAGCCGGAGCAGAGGTTCTTTCACTTCCAGGAGGAGGGTTCCGACAACCGGATGCTGTTTGAGATCCGGGTCATCGGAGACCAGTGGTGCCTGGACAGCTTCGTAAAAGGCGGAGCCGATTCGAAGGCTCTGATGGACCGGTCAAAATTGCACCCTCTGGACAAGTGGTACCACGCGGCGACGGTATACGACGGTCACGAACTGCGGAATTACGTAGACGGCGTGCTGGAGGGTTCAGCCGCAGTGAAGTTGCTGCCCCAAACCGCCGGCGGAACCTCGGTGGGCGTCCGCTACACGAAAGTCGATTACTTTAAGGGCTCGGTCCTGCGGGCCCGAATGACGCCGCGCCCCCTGAAGCTTGGGGAATTCTGGAAGGCGCAGAACTAGTTCTGCGCTGTGGGAAATTCGACGCGTTCGTAAAGTTCGCCGAGGGTGAGAGTGCAGCCGATGGCGGCGAGGTAGATCTGGGTGTCGGGCGCCTTGGATTCCCGGAAGACCCAGGTACCATCGGGCTGGCGGACGTGGTGCTCCGCGCGGATTTCATTCTGGGCGAGCAGCAGGTATTCGACGAACGAGGGAAGGGTCCGATAGGTGCGGAATTTGTCCCCGCGGTCATAATTCTGTGTTGATTTGGAGAGGACTTCCACGATCACGGTCGCATCGGTAAGGGTGTCCCGGTCGCCGTCCAGGAACTGGGCCGGTTCGCAAAATACAACGGTGTCGGGGTATGTGAGAGTCTTCTCCTGCTTGCTGTAGAGGCGGAGATCACTTCCCGCCGCAGCACAGGGTTTGCCCCGGAGTTGGCGATTCAAGCTGGCTCCGATCTCCATCGCGATCAGGGCGTGGTTGCGGCTACCGCTTGCCATAGCGTACATTTGGCCGTCAATATACTCGCTGCGGAATTCGGCTGCACGCTCAATTTCCAGATACTGCTGAACGCTGAGATGGGGTAGGGCTTGTGTCGCCATAGGGCCTGCTTTCCCGAATTATCGCAGGTATTTTGGGTTCGTACTGACAGAAGGGGTCGGACGCGAGGGGATTCCCCGTGGCCGCAAAGGCTCTGGCCCTGGAGCCGCCACAAAGGGTCCGGTAATCGCAGACTCCACAACGATCTTCGAAGTGAGTGGGGTCGTGGAGTTGCCGGAAAAGCGGAGCGTCACGGTAGATATCGACAATATTGTCGGTCAGGACGCTGCCGACCGGCAGGGGCAGGAAGCCGGCGGGACAGATATCGCCCGTGTTCGAGATGAACATGATGCCATGGCCATCGCGAATGCCATAGCTGCGAGTGGTGCCGGACTGGCGAATTTGTTCACCCGTCATCCCTTCAGAGCGCATGCGTTCCAAAACGACGCGGCGGAAAGAAGGAGCTTCAGTGGTGGCGATGATAAAATCAGCCTGCCTGCCGGTTGCGTCAATCCACTTCATGAGTGTTTCGCCTTCCTCGGGAGTCAGGGGCTGCAGGACTTTACCGCGACCAACAGCGATCAGGAAAAAGAGGCTCCAGCGGGCAATATGGAAGGGCTTCAGCACCTCGTAGATGCCAGGCATATCGGCGGCAGTTTCGGCTGAGGCCAGGGTGTTGACCTGGACGGGGATTTCCAGTTCCTGAGCCCCTTTCAGAGCCTGCATGGTGCGATCAAAGGTGCCGGGTACACCTCTTATGGAGTCGTGATGTTCGGCGGTAGAGCCATCAAGGGAAAGACCAAGACCTTCGACACCATGCTCCTTGAGGCGAACCAGAACTTCGCGGGTCAGGGCGGGCGTAGCGGCGGGGGTGATGGAGGTGCCGATGCCGAGGCTGCGGGCTTCATCGATCAGGTCGTAGAGGTCGGTCCGGGCGAGAGGGTCGCCGCCGGTAAGGATGAGCTGGGGATAGGGTTGGCCGAAACCCGGGATCTGGCGAAGGAAGTCCAGGCTCTGCTGGTGGTTAAGTTCCGAAGGGTGGGCCATGGAGATAGCTTCCGCACGGCAGTGGCGACAGGCCAGAGCGCAGGCCTGGGTCATTTCCCAGTAGATGTTCATGGGAGACCGGGAGAAATCGCGGGCGACCGCGTGGGAATGGGCTATTGCACTCATGGCAGCATACCCAGTTGCACTTTTCGTGCCGCAGTACACTGGTCAGCGATGACCTCTGAACTTGAGATCCTGGCGGCGCAGGCCGAACATGCGGGTGTGGTCCTGGAAATGATCCGCGGCCTCGCCGAGTACGAAAAGCTGGAACATGCCATGGCGGCCACCGAAGAACAGCTGCGCGAAACGCTGTTTGGAGAACGTCCGGGTGCCGAAGTCCTGCTGGCAAGGCTGGGTGGAGAGTGGGTGGGTTTTGCCCTGTTCTTCCCCAACTACTCCACGTTTTTGGCGAAGCCAGGCATCTTCCTGGAGGATCTTTTTGTGAAGCCGGAAGCCCGAGGCAAGGGGATCGGCGGGGCGCTGCTGCGCGAAATAGCGCGACGGGCCGTAGCAAGAGGGTGCGGTCGCGTGGAGTGGTCGGTACTGGACTGGAATGAGCCTTCCATTGGGTTCTACAAGAAACTGGGGGCGGTTCCCATGGACGAGTGGACGGTTTTCCGGCTGACCGGAGATGCGCTGACTGCTATGGGGAGCCACTAAAGCGCTAAGCTGGTGAACAGATGAATATTGAAGTTCTCCTCACCGAAGCGGAGATTGCGCAGGAATTTGCAGATTCGCTGGAAGCCCGCGATCTGCCCGAGAAGTTTTTCTACTGGACGCCCTTGTCGGTGAAAAGATGGAAAGAGCTGTCGGAGCGTTCGGAAGGTTCCCTGCGCGCAACCTGGGAGTCACTGGCGGCAAAAGCTGCGGGGCTGACGGCACCTTTCGGCGCCAAGGTCCCCGTGATCAGTCTGGGGGCCGGTGAGGGCCTGAAGGATCGGTTGTTTCTGCGAGCGTTGGTGGCGGCAGGTCGCGACGTGAAGTACTTCCCCGTGGACGCAAGCCAGACGCTGCTGGAAATGGCGGTTGCCGGCGCGGAAGACGACGATGTCGAAGTCCTCGGAATCAAGGCCGATATCGCCAGCCACATGCATCTGGTGCTGGCGGCGGATGTAAGCGAAGCCCCCCGAATTTTCCTGATGGTCGGCAACACTCTGGGCGGCTTTGATCCCATGGATCAGATTAAGCAGGTTGCGGATGTGGTACAGAAGGGCGACATTCTGATCATCGATGCCCGTTTGCGGGATGGCGCTGCGCTGCCCCCACGTGAAGAGCAGCGACGGTTTGTTTTCGCGCCACTGGAGGCCGCAGGCGTCACTCCGGATGACGGCCAGGTGGATTTCGCAGAAAATCGGGACGACAGGCTGGACGGGCTGTATATGGTGACTCGCCGTTTCCAGGCTGCCCGGGATCTGCGGTTCCAGGCGGGCGGGAAAGAAGTCCCTATGGCGCGCGGCGAGAGAATCCTGTTGAATTTCCGCTACATGTACACGGCAGAGGCGTTCCGGTGGTTGCTGACGGAACATGCCGGGTTGCGTGTAGTGGGCGAGATGAATAGTCCCGATGGACGGTTCATCACGGCAGTTTGTATCCGGGCGTAGCTTCGCATCAGGAAGTAGCAGCGCCGTTGCACAATTGAGTTATGCGCACTTTTGACAGCCTGACAGAGCGCGAAGCTCTGGCCCTGGCGATCTCTCTGGAAGAAGAGGACGAGCGGATTTTCGGCGATTATGCCGAGGGCCTGCGGCAGAATTTCCCGGCGTCAGCAGCGGTGTTTGACGGGATGCGCGCGGAGGAATCAGACCATCGCCGACGTCTGATTGAGCTCTACCGCTCCAAGTTTGGCGAGCACATACCCCTCATCCGCAAGCAGGATGTGAAGGGGTTCGTGCAGCGGAATCCGATCTGGCTGCAGCAGCCCCTGAACCTGGAAGCCGTGCGCGCGCAGGCTGCCACCATGGAAATCGAGACACGCCGGTTCTACGAAAAGGTCGCGTCACGGACCCAGGACGCCAGTATTAAGCAACTGCTGAACGATCTGGCCCAGGAAGAGCGGTCGCATGAGCACCGCGCCGGGGAGTTGGAGAAAACCGAACTCGGCGGGGACGTTAAAGAGCAGGAAGAGGCGGCGAATCGCAAGCTGTTTGTCCTGCAGATCGTACAGCCGGGACTTGCCGGGCTGATGGATGGCTCGGTATCGACGCTCGCCCCGGTGTTTGCCGCGGCGTTTGCGACGCAGAACAGCTGGAACGCGTTCCTGGTGGGAATCGCAGCGTCGTTGGGAGCCGGCATCAGCATGGGCTTCGCGGAAGCTCTGTCGGATGACGGCAGTTTAACCGGGCGGGGTCAGCCATGGTTCCGCGGGCTGGTTTGTGGCCTGATGACGACCATCGGCGGCATTGGGCATACGCTGCCATTTTTGATTCACGATTTCCGCGTGGCAACGGGGGCTGCAGTAGGGGTGACACTGGCGGAACTCGCCGTGATTACGTGGATTCGCTACAAGTACATGGACACGCCCCCGCTGGCAGCAGCGTTCCAGGTGGGGTTGGGGGGAGCCTTGGTTTTTCTCACAGGAGTGCTGATCGGCAATTCATGACGTAAAATCGAGCATGCGCCGCACAACTGCAACGATCCTTCTTGTTACCTCCTCCGCGCTCATTCTGACCGCTGAGTTCCCTTATCAGAAGCCTCCGAAAGCTGTTGCGGATGCGCTCCACGCTTCGCTCCCCCAAACCATTACGGTGAGCCCCGCGCGTGACCACGCAATTCTGCTGCAGCCGGTACGCTATCCCTCAATCGCCGAAGTCACCCAGCCCATGTTACGGCTGGCAGGCATTCGTATCGACTCCAACACCAACGGGCTCCATCTGGCCCCCAGTTACCATTCCTTTGCGATTAAGCGCCTCAGTGACGGCGCGGATGTTCCCGTTTCTCTGCCGAAAGAACCGAAGCTGGGCGCCCCTGTGTGGAGCCCGGACGGCAAGACGTTTGCATTCACGAATACAACAGCGAAGGGCATTGAACTTTGGCTGGGCACGACGGCTACCGGACAGACCCGGCGTCTGGACGGCGTGGTGGTCAATACCGTCCGTCCGGGCGGCGGTGGGCGCGGTGGTGGTGGCGGCGGCGCGGTGGAATGGCTGGGCGACAGCAAGACGATTCTGGCGCACCTGGTCCCTGCAAATCGTGGCCCGGCTCCGGTAGAACCTGCGGCTCCGAAGGGGCCCAAGGTTCAGGAGAGTTTGGGTAAGGCTGGTCCGGCTCCTACCTACGAAGATTTGCTGGCCAGTCCGCATGATGAGGACCTGTTCGACTACTACGCAACCGCACAACTGGCTTATGTGGATACGGTAACGGGCAAGTCCCGGCTGCTTGGGAAGCCTGGAATTTACTCAATTGTTCGTCCGTCACCGGACGAGAAACATATCCTGACTTCGCGCCTTCATAAGCCGTACTCGTATCAACTACCGGCGGGGTCGTTCCCTCAGGAGGTAGAAGTTTGGGATGCGACTGGGACGAAAGTGGAGTACAAGCTGGCGAGTCAGCCTCTGGCGGAAAGAATTCCGTTGGCAGGTGTGCGGACCGGGCCGAGGTCGTACGACTGGCTCCAGGAAAAGTCGGCAACCCTGACGTGGGTGGAAGCTTTGGATGGCGGGAATCCGAGGGAGAAGGTTCCCAATCGGGACCGGATTCTGTCGCACGCAGCCCCGTTTCAGGGTGAACCTCAGGAAGTATTCAAGGTGAAGAACCGCTTCCAGGGGATGCAGCCTTTGGTGGGAGGCAAGGCTCTGGTTGAGGATTACGAGCGGACCAGCCGTGTGGTCCGAACGATGTTGATCGACCTGGAACAGCCCGGCAGTGAAGCGAAGGTTCTATTCAGCCGGAATGAGCGGGACGCGTACAAAAACCCGGGCACTCCGGTGGGAAAGAGCGGGGCGCGCGGGCGTCGGCAGGTGATTCAGGCGGGCGATGAGATTTTGTTGTCGGGCGCGGGTTCGTCGCCGACCGGAGATCATCCGTTCCTCGACAAGTTCAATGTGGCGACGGGGAAGAGGGAGCGGGTCTATCAGTCCGGAGCCGATGCGTACGAAGTGGTGGAAGCGGTTCTGGATGATTCCGGTTCGCGGCTGCTGACGAAACGGGAGAGCCCGACCGAGCCGCCGAATTACTTTATTCGTACAGGTTCAACAGTTAAAGCCCTGACGAACTTCAAAGGTTCGACGCCGGGGGCGGCGGGAATCAAGAAGCAGTTGGTCACGTACAAGCGCGCCGATGGGGTGCCGTTGTCATTCACGTTGTATCTGCCGGCGGATTACAAGCAGGGCACAAAACTTCCGTCCGTGATGTGGGCGTATCCCTATGAATTCAGCGACAACGACACGGCTGGTCAGGTAACCGGCCATGCGGCTCAGGCGTTCCCGGAACTCAACTATCACCAGTTATTTGTGCTGAACGGGTATGCCGTGATCGACAATGCCGCGATTCCGATTGTGGGCGATCCCGATACCGTGAACAACACCTACGTGGAGCAGTTGAAGATGGGCGCGCAGGCGGCTGTTGATAAGGCCGTGGAGATGGGGTTTGCGGACCGGGAAAAGATCGGCGTGTTTGGGCACAGCTATGGCGCGTTCATGACCGCGAATCTGCTGGCCCACACGAATATCTTCAAGGCGGGTGTGGCGGAGAGCGGCGCGTACAACCGGACGCTGACTCCGTTTGGCTTTCAGGCGGAGCGTCGGACGTTCTGGGAGGCTTCGGATGTGTATACGAAGATGTCCCCCTTCTGGTATGCGGACAAGATCAAGACGCCGATTTTGCTCATTCACGGCGAGGCGGACGATAATACCGGGACTTTCCCAATTCAATCGGAAAGGCTGTATTCGGCGGTAAGAGGGAACGGCGGGATCGTTCGTTTGGTGATGTTGCCAGGCGAGGCGCACAGTTACCGGGGGATTGAAACCATGGAGCACGTTCTGTGGGAAGAAATTACCTGGTTCGACAAGTATTTGAAGTAGCTGGTTGGCAGGCCTGCGGGATCCGAAGATCCCGCAGGTCCGCACCTGTACTCTTTGAATGCGCTCCATAGTGGCGGGGATCTATGCGCAGGTTGACTAAGAAAAAGCGCTGTTGCTTCGGGCATACGTTGGTTGCTGCAAAGGCGGTGGTCGACGGGTCGGACCGCGTGCGGCTGTCAGCGCGGGATAGTCTGCGCGTTTTGGACCTGATGCAGAACCCTCCCGCACCGAACAATCGGCTGCTGGCAGCCGCGAAGACACTGCCGGCCAAAACGCATCATCTGGAAGTATTCAACTGGGGGGCTTGAAAACTCTCCTTGCTGTCGACGACTCGGCCTCAAAAACAATTCCGGGACATGACAGCCTGAGTCCTGCCGCCGTGGAATACCCAAGAACACTGGAACTCGCCCGGAGAGGCCTAGCGCGGTGACATTCCGGGTTTTCGTCCGGCACGTCTGGCGGTGGATCTCCCGGCACGGGACGCGGTCTGGGCGGACAACTGTCGTTGGCCGCAGGACGCCTGCGAGCCGCGACAGCCTTGCGAAGTGCCGCCAGATTTAAGTACTTCCTTCAGGTCAACCGTTCAAATTGGGTAATCCGGATTTCCTGATCCGGGAAAACGGCCCGGATCTCCAGCTTGCCCCCGAGGGCTTCCACGTATTCCGACATGGTGCTGAGGTAGAGATCCGTCCGATGTTCGATTTTGGAGATTTCTCCCTGATTTACACCGAGACTCTGCCCGAGGCTGGCCTGGGTCATCTTCCGGGCGCGCCTCAGTTCGTCAAGGTGCATCCCTGCTATGGTTTCGGTGACTCGCGCTGCGATGCCATCCCTGCGGTCTGCGGGAAGAGCATCGATCAGTTCAGAGAATTTCCGGGTGGGCATTAGAGTCTTCCTTCTTTCCTGAGTTCTTCCAGATAGTCGGCATAGAGGCGTTCCGCTAAGGGAACGAACGATTCGTACCAGCGATCCTGACCTGTCTTGTCTCCGCCCACCAACAGGATGGCGTGCCGTCGGGGATCAAACACTTAAAGGGTCCGCAGAGGACGACCGCCACTCTGAGTCCGCAACTCCCTCATGGAAGTGGTCCGGGCACCCCGAATTCCGGAACTGTGGGGGAAAGCCAGGGCAGGCCCCTTTGCTGACAGAAGACCAACGGAGTGAGCGACATCGTCCTGTTGTTCTTCAGTGAGCGATTTCCAGCAGTTTCCGAACTCATCCGTAAACTCAACTTCCCATGCCACGCAAGTACAGTATGCTACAAACAGAATATTCTTTCAACAGAATATCCGCCGGGCGAGTTTTGGAGAACCGGCGGGGAGGGTGGCTACCAGTCGGCTTGGAGCAGAAGGTCCAGTGATTGAGCCGGATCGGCGCTACACGGCCCAGGCACCGGCGGCGCAGATCAGGAAAGCTCAACCCGATCTGCAGCAAGGGCGAATCGGCGACGAGAGTGGTTAGCGGAGCGCAGAGAAGGAAGCTCCGGCTCCATACACACGAAGTATGAGTATGATCAGCTCGGAGAGTGAACTTGTCAGTAAGAATCAACATAATCTTGCGTGAAGGAACCGTGCAGGTCCTGGACCGAGTCACTACGAAGAGCAATCGGAGCCGCCTGATCTCTGATGCGGTCCTGCACGATGTCTCGATGCAGGGCAGGAATCAGCTGGCCGAGCGGCTCGAGGCCTGTGCCATTACCCATGCGGACCGGGATCTTGGGATCGCCGAAGAGTGGTTTCCGCTTGAGGAGGACGCGTGGCAGGGCTTACAGCAATCAGAGAGAAAGGTCAAAAAGTAGGTCCTCCAAGGCAAGGGGAAAGCGAGTCCGGAGACGATGCAACGGGTGGATCGGGCAATTCGAATCAGTCTTGGACTGGTAGACCTTTAGTGCGTGAACCCGCATGTCATGATGGAGAGTTCCCACCATGAGTTCCGTTACAGCCAGTGGCCGCGGCGTTTTGCCGTATCAGGCTCTCGAAAAAATGGTCGCCTCCGGGGCGATCCGGGCTCGGAATCCTATTCTTCCGGAGCAGATTCAGCCTTCGTCGATTGACCTTCGTCTCGGGCATGAGGCTTATCGCGTTCGTGCCAGTTTCCTGGCTGCCGGATCCGCTACCGTTACCAGCAAGCTGGAACAGTACCGGATGCATACGGTGGATCTGAGTCGTCCCGCAGTTCTGGAAAAGGGCTGCGTTTACATCGTGCCCCTGCAGGAAGAGCTCTCGCTCCCTCCTGACATTTCCGGCAAAGCCAATCCAAAGAGTTCCACCGGACGCCTCGATATCTTTACCCGTCTGATTACCGATGAGGGCCGGCAGTTCGAGATCGTGCCCGCCGGCTACAAGGGCCGCTTGTACGCGGAAGTTGTACCCCGAACCTTTTCGGTCGTCGTGCGCCAGGGCGAGCGATTATCCCAGCTTCGCCTGTTCCAGGGTGAATACCGGCCTTCCGATCAGTTGCTGCGAAATCTGGAGAGTGTGGAAGCCCTGGTGTTCCACCCCGATGAATCACGTGCAGAAGCGGAGATCCAGAACGGGCTGCGGTTGTCGGTGGATCTGGAAGGTATTGACGGTTCTCCAGTGATTGGGTACCGGGCACGGCGGAATGCTCCGCTGGTTGATCTCGCGCGGATTCAGTATTACGACCCAACGGAATTCTGGGAGCCGATCCACCGGAGCCAAAGCAAGACGCTCATCCTCGACACGGAAGATTTCTACATCCTCGCTTCCCGGGAAAAAGTCCGAATACCAGCGATGTATGCGGCTGAAATGGTGCCGTACGACCCCACGATCGGCGAGTTCCGAATCCACTACGCCGGGTTCTTTGATCCGGGGTTCGGGTACGGATCAGCGGGCGAGATCAGCGGAACCCGGGCGGTACTCGAAGTTCGGTCGCACGAGGTCCCGTTCATCATGGAAGATGGCCAGGTAGTGGCCAGCCTGGTGTTTGAAGAACTGCTCGAGAGGCCCCGCGTGCTGTATGGCGAAGGGATTGGCAGTTCGTACCAGCGGCAGGGTCTGAAACTAAGTAAGCACTTTAAGACAAATTAGATGCAAGATAAACAATTCGATGTCGTCGGCGTTGGCCTGAATGCCACCGACACCATGCTGAAGGTGCCGCACTTCCCCGCATTTGGAGGGAAGGTGCCGTTCCACGGCGAAGAATACTCAGTCGGCGGCCAGGTTGCCACCGCCATTGTGGCCTGTGCGCGACTCGGCCTGCGGGCCAAATACATCGGCACCATTGGTGATGACGAACGTGGCCGTATCCAGATGGAGAGTCTGGAAACGTCGAACGTGAATATCGACCATGTCCAGTTGCGGAAGAACTGCCCCAACCAGTCGGCGTACATCATTATCGACGAGGCCACGGGAGAGCGGACGGTGTTGTGGAGCCGCGCAGATTGCCTGGCAATCTCACCGGAAGAGATCACCGAAGACCAGATTGTCGGGTCACGCCTGCTCCATATTGACGGCCACGACACGAAAGCCGTAGAGCATGCGGCACGCATCGCCCGGGCGAACGGAATTCCGGTCACCGTGGATGTGGACACCATTTACAAGGGCTTCGACAAGGTCCTCCCTTATGTCGATTACCTGATTGCCAGTTCTGAGTTCCCCGGACGCTGGACGGGGATCGATGACCCTTTCGAAGCGCTGACTGCGATTCAGCAGAAGTTCGGCATGAAGGTGGCTGCCATGACGCTGGGAGCCCACGGCGCGCTGGCCTTGATTGAAGGCCGGTTCGTTTATTCGCCAGGGTTTGTGGTGAATTGTCTCGATACCACCGGTGCAGGCGATGTATTCCACGGCGGCTTCTGCTACTCGGTAAGCGAAAACGCTGGCCGCTCGCGGCGAAAGGCGCACACAACAGGAAATTGCCCGACGAGCATTGTCTTAGTCTGCCGACGGCACGGATTTCCTGAACATTGCTATCCTGAGATTTGTTCCCCCTTCGCGACGACCGTCCGACTTACACAGCGCCGATCGTCACTACTCTGCTGATCATCGCCTGCTCGCTCGTTTTCATTTTTGAACTCCTGCTGGACGATTACTCGCGCAACCACTTCATGACCCTCTACGGCGTGGTGCCGGCGCATCTGCGGCTGCAGTCCCTGCTAACCTCCATGTTCCTCCACGGCGGGTGGAGCCACATCATCGGCAACATGCTGTTTCTCTGGGCCTTTGGCAAGAGCCTGGAGGATGCCATGGGGCATTCGAAGTTTCTGGGCTTCTACCTGAGCTGTGGAGTTCTGTCCGCACTGGTACATATCGCCATCAACTTCTATTCGCGAGTTCCCACGGTGGGTGCCAGCGGAGCCATAGCCGGGGTGATGGGCGCGTACCTCCTGAAGTTCCCCCGGGCTAATATCCGGACTCTGGTCTTCGTGCTCGTGTTTGTCACCACCGCCGATATCCCGGCTGCGTTCATCCTCGGCTACTGGTTCCTCATCCAGCTTTCGAGCGGCTATGGGTCGATTGCCCACACCTCTGTTTCGGAAGCCGGCGTCGCCTGGTTCGCGCATATCGGGGGCTTCGTGGCCGGCATGGGGCTGGTGAAACTGATGGGTACCCGGGACCGCCACTATAGGCGTCGCGACATCTACTGGAATTAAGGCACAATTTTATGGTCGATTTACTTGCAATTGCAGCACACCCCGATGACGTGGAACAGACTTGCGGCGGTACGCTGCTGAAGATGGCCGATGCCGGGTATACGACAGGCATCATCGATCTGACGGCGGGGGATATGGGGACCCGCGGCACGCCCGAAACCCGTGTCTCTGAATCCGAAGCGGCAGGCAAGATCCTGAAGGTGTCGCACCGGGAAAACCTGCATTTCCCGGATGCCCGGCTGGAGAATTCCATGGCCGGTCGGATGACCCTGGCGCACCGGATTCGCGAACTGCGCCCGCGCACGGTGATTCTCCCGTACTGGGAAGGTCGCCACCCGGATCATTACCGGACCTCCGAGATCGGCTACGAGGCATGCTTTCTGGCTGGCCTGCGCAAGATCGACCAATACACAGAGCCTCACCGACCGTACAAGATTCTATATTCGTCGATCTACGCGAATGTGACGCCCACTTTTGTGGTCGACATCACAAAGCATTTCGACCGCAGGATGGAGTCGCTGCTGGCGTATCCCTCCCAATACGGCCAGGTAACTGAGGGTGGAAATCTGTTTCCCGACGAAGCGGAGATTCGCGACCGGCTGGCCGCCATGGCCCGATTCTATGGCAATCTGATCGGCGTGAAGTACGGCGAACCTTACGTGATGAAGGAAACGATGCGGATCGATGATGTAGTGTCGATGCCGGTTCGCAGCATCTGAGTATGCTGCGAGTCCTGATCCTGACTGCGGTTCTGCTTGCTTCGTGCAACCGGGTGCCGGAACTCAAGTCCCTGGGGCAAATACCCGATTTCGAGCTGATATCTCAAACGGGCCAGAGAGTATCGTTGAATGACCTGAAAGGCCGGGTTTGGGTAGCAGACACCATCTTCACGAACTGCCAGGGGCCTTGTCCGATGATGACCAGCCGGATGCGCGGAGTCGCGAAAGAAGTGGCTGGCCTGGCCAATGTGCGGATCGTTTCGCTGTCCGTTGACCCGGAGCGAGATACGCCGGAAGCCTTGCTGGCCTATGGAAAGAACTTCCAGGCGAATCCGGCGCAGTGGCTGTTTCTGACGGGCCAGGCCGAGACTCTGAACCAGGTAACGGATCAGGGACTGCATCTGACCAAAGTGGATGGGTCGCTCGAACACGGTACGAAGTTTGCGCTGGTGGATCAGAAGAGCGAAGTCCGGGGCTATTACCGACCCTTCGACCGGGAAGAACTGCAGAAACTGGTGAGCGATATCCGCTACCTGGCGGGACGTTAACGCACAGCTCCGCAGTCGGATCGCGCTATACTCACCTTCGTGCGTCGCAGTGTTGCCATTTTGATGTCGTTGTTGTTCAGCTTTCTGCTGATCACCCCGGCATTTTCGGCTCCCTCGCGCGAGTTACCCGAGTGCTGCAAGCGCGCGGGGAAGCACCACTGCTCTATGGACAGAGGGCCTGTTGATGGCCCCACGCTCACCCGCGAGGGGTGTGCACAATTCCAGTGGCAGGGCACCACCGTACTTCCGCAACACTTCGATGTCGCCAGCCCCGTAGTCCGGTTCTCACCGCCGGAAGCAGTTCCCGCAACATTAGCCAGCCTGGCCACCGAACCAGACCTGTCGCGGGCACCGACCATGCAATCCCGCGGTCCGCCGGCCTCCGATTTCCTGCGTAGCTGTTCTCTGTAATTTCCCCGCACCCACATATCTTGAAGGGACGTAATGTTGTCGTTTTGCCGTGAAAGCGGCATGCGCCTTTTGCGATTCACAGCGCTGTTGGCTGTGCTGTCGTTACTGGCTCCCTTTGCGCTCGCCATAGTTTCCGTGGTTCCTGAGAAGGGCTGCGAAATGGCGTGTTGCAAACGGAGTGCAGCGAAGGATGCCTGCCACCGGACAAAGCATGGGCACCGCGAAAGTGGACCCCAGCTTGTCGCCGCAGGTACCTGCGGCACATGCTGCACGGCCTCTCCAGCGGTGGCGACTGCCGAAGTTGCCTGCCCGAAAGCAGCTGCCTCTGTGGCCCTCGTTGCCGGTACAGAGGAAGTAACAGTCGCCCCCTGTTCGGCAAAGCACTTCCCCCCAATAGCCTTCTGCCTGTTTCAACGGCCCCCTCCGGCCTGCTGACGAATACGCGGCAACTCGCTCGTCAGCTTTGCAAACAGGGAGATCTCTACTTTGAAAACGATAGTTTTGTTGATTTTGACTGCGTTCAGTGCGAACCTGGCACAAGCGCAGGAAACGATTCATTACGCCAGCGTCGGGGGCCGTGTGACGGACCCCAGCGGCGCCGTTGTGACCGCAGCAAAGGTCACAGCGACAGACAACGAAACACACCTCAGTAATTCGACCGCATCTGACCGGGAGGGCCGCTTCCGGTTCCCGATTCTGAAACCCGGAGCCTACCAGATCAGCATCGTCAAGGATGGCTTTTCGACCCGGACGCAGAACGTGAATCTCACGGTAGGCTCCGCCTTCGACCTGCCGGTAGCTCTGACGCTTGGCAATGCGGGCACCACAGTAAACATAGAGGCTTCGAGTGACTTGCTGGAGACATCCCGGACCCAGATTTCTGGCACCGTATCCCAGGCCGAGATCTCCAACCTGCCGATGAACGGCAGAAACTTTCTGGACCTGGCGCTGCTGGTCCCCGGAGTCTCACCCACCAACACGGCAAGCACCCAACTATTTCCCGAGACCTCCGCAGCCCCGGGACAAGGCATTTCCATCGGCAGTCAACGCAACTTTTCGAACAGCTTTATTGTGGATGGCTTGTCCTCAAATGATGACGCGGCAGGGCTCATCGGAACCTTCTTCAGCGTCGGCGTAGTGAGCGAGTTTCAGGTAGTCACCTCGGGAGGCCAGGCAGAGTTTGGCCGCGCCCTGGGCGGGTACGTCAGCATGGTAACGAAGAGTGGCGGCAACACGCTGCACGGTGATCTGCAGGGCTACTTCCGCAACCAGAGATTCAATGCGAACAACGCGCTCTCAGCTGCAAAGTTACCCATGACCCAGACCCAATACACCGGAGGCCTGGGTGGACCAGTCGTTCGCGACCGCACCTTCTATTTCGCCAGCTTTGAACAAAGGCTGCTGAACCAGAGCGGCCTGATTACAATTCAGCCCGCCAATGTAACCGCAATCAACAATCGTCTGGCTGCAATCGGTTACAAGGGTTCGCCCATCGCAACCGGTCTCTACCCCAACCCGGTTCACAACATCAATCTCCTCGCCAAGGTGGACCATCGCTTCAGCGCCCGGGATGACTTCAATCTGCGCTACAGCGTCTACAACGTCGCCAGCAGGAATTCCCGCGGAGTGGGGGCACTTTCGGCGGCTACGGCGTCGGCTGGCCTCGACAATACAGACCACTCCATTGCGGTCGGCAACGTCTTCACGTTGTCCCCCACCATGGTGAACGAGACGCGCGGACAATTCACCTACAGCGCTCTTGAAGCAGAACCAACAGACCCTTCCGGGCCCTCCGTAAGCATCTCCGGCGTAGCGACTTTTGGGCGATTGTCAGGCTCCCCCACCGGGAGGCGAAACAAGCTCTACGAGATCGCCGATAACTTCAGCCGCCAGGCCGGAGCACACGCTTTCAGGACCGGTTTCGACTTCCTGTACAACGACCTGACCATCACCTTCCCCCGCTCCGTTCGCGGCGCGTATTCATTTTCTTCGCTGGCGAATTTCCTGAGCGGCACCTATAACAACGCGGGTTACACGCAGACCTTTGGCAACACAGTGGTGCCGCAAACAAACCCGAATCTTGGCTTCTATGCGCAGGATGAGTGGAAGGTAACGCCGAAGTTCACGGTGAACCTGGGGCTGCGGTATGACCTCCAGTTTCTGCGCACCATCGCGACCGACACCAACAACCTGTCCCCCCGCATTGGTATTTCATGGGCTCCGGAAGCCTCGCGAAACACCGTGATCCGCGCAAGCTTCGGACTCTACTATGACCGTGTTCCACTACGCGCCCTGGCCAACGCACTTCTCTCGGCCAACAACACCACCACGCTGACGCCAACCAGCCAGATCAGCCTGAGTCTGGCACCCACCCAGGCAGGCGCTCCGGTATTCCCCAACGTGCTCCCAGCTGTCCCGGTGGGCGGGCTCATCAACTTCACCACCATGAACCCGAACCTGCGGAATGCCTATTCCACGCAGGCTAGTGTGGAGCTTGAGAGGCGACTGGGGCGTTATGGCACGGTTTCAGCAGCCTATGAACGGCTGCGCGGACTACACCTGATTGTTGCGATAAACCAAAACGTTCCAACCTGCGCTGCCGCCGGCACGAACAATGGCTGCCGCCCGAATCCGAACTATGCGAATAACAGCCAGTACTCCTCACAGGCCGACTCGAACTACAACGCGTTGCACGTGGCGTGGAACGCAAAGCTGTCAAAGTGGGCAACCTGGCGCGTCTCCTGGGATTACTCAAAGGCCCTGAATAACGTGGGCGAGTTCTTCTTCAGCGGCCCGGTGGACCCCGGCAATATCTGGCGCGACTGGGGCCGGTCCGATGACGACCAGCGCCATCGCCTGGTAACCTCCGGGACCTTCCAGTTGCCCGCCCGCTTTCAACTGACCGGCATGGTGCAATACTACTCGGCATTGCCCCTGAACCCGACGACCGGAGTGGCGACGGTGCAGGGGACAACCGGTCGGCCCCTGGTAAACGGGACGTTCGTGGAGCGCAATGCAGCAGAGGGCTTCGATAGCTTCGTCGTGAATACCCGTCTGAGCCGGAGCTTTATGTTGACCGAAAGATTGCGGCTGGAAGGTATCGCTGAAGCCTTCAATGCTCTGAATCACCGCAACAATTTGATTCCCAATGGGGTCTTCGGGACGGGCACTTACCCGGGGACACCCTCATCAGCGTTCCGCGTCCCCGGGGCCGTTGGCGAACCTCGGGGAGTCCAGTTAGCCCTGCGTTTGAAGTTCTGAGCTCACAGGCCGCCGGGGCGGCACCAAACGGAGAGGATCACCTGCCAAAACGCCGCCCCGGCGAACCGTTGTCAGCGTGTTCAGTAAACTGATACGGAGAGAAATCGATGCTTGCACTTGCTGTTATTGCCCTGACCCAGTTTGCACCCACGGTAGCTGATGCACCAAATCGGGAACCGCGGTTCGCGGTTTCCGGGCATACCGTGGCTCTCGCTTATGGTTCCGGTAACGGGATCTACGTGGCTACCTCTTTGAACGACGGGAGGACTTTCGGCAAACCCGTAGAGGTCGGCACGGCACCAGTGGTGCCCCTCAGCCGCCACCGCGGACCCCGTATCGTCTTCTCAAAGAACACGATGGTGCTGACAGCCGTCGTCGGAGAAAAGGAGGCCACCGGGACTCATGCCCATGGCCTCCCGGCCGATGGTGATTTGCTGGCGTGGCGGTCCACAGATAACGGGAAAACCTGGTCAAAGCCGGTGCGGGTCAATGATGTGCCCGCCGCCCCGAGGGAGGGCCTGCATACCCTGGTGGCAAAGCCGAACGGCGAACTGTTCGCCGCCTGGCTGGACCTGCGGAATACCGGGACCAGGCTCTACGGCTCGGTCTCAAAGGATGGTGGTGTCACCTGGCAGGAGAACGTGAAGCTCTACGAATCACCCGAGGGCACAATCTGCCAGTGCTGCCACCCGACCGCTTCCGTGGCGGGGGATGGAGCGCTGGAGGTGATGTGGCGGAACGCGCTCGACGGAGCCAGAGATTTCTACCTGCTTCGTTCTATGGATGGCCGCACGTTCGGCAAAGCGCAAAAACTGGGCGAGGGCACGTGGAAAATCAATGCTTGTCCCATGGATGGCGGGGACCTGACGCACGTGGCTGGAAAGACAGTCTCGGTCTGGCGTCGTATGGACGAGATCTACATCGCCGAACCGGGTAAGGCGGAAGTGAAGATCGGCCCAGGCCATGATGTCACAGCGGCAAGCACAGGAAACTCGCTCTGGCTGCTCTATGTCAAGGAAGGCAAAGCCATGCTCTGGAACGAGGGCAGCACGCAGCAAATCGGGGAGGACGTGACCTTCCCTGCCCTGGCTGCGCTCTCCGAGGGACGCCTGATTGCGGCCTGGGAGAAGGGCGGAGCGATTGTGGTTGCCGGAGTCGCCCCCGCTACCGAGGGACGGTCTTCAGATAAGCGGTAGTCTGGCGGCCTACGATTTCGACAAGATTCCCCATGGCGAGATTCATGTCGAGCAGGTGAAGCCCCCACTGAGCCAGAACCTGACCGTTGGAGCTGATGTCCCCGGTAATGTCCTCGGTGCGCGGGTCATCCGGGTTTCCCTGAACGGTGACCTCCAGATAGTTGGAATGGTCGTTGCTCGCGCAGCGTGCGCTGAGTAGCCCCGGGACGGCGACCCAGGGTGTGTCGATTACTTTCTCAGCCCCGGAGACCCATGGCTTTGGCGACATCTGGCGGGTGATGGTGGAGCCGGTCGCGGACAGATAGGCCTTCAATTCGCCGGAACCTCCGTCGAGAGCCGCCGGGTTCGTGCAGATGCCATTCTTCCCGAAAAGCGTGTTGGCGGGCGGCGTAACAGTAGACCGAAAGGATGCAAAAGCGATGACGCAACCGACCTGTGATGGTGCTTTGCAAACCGGGATGCGCGAAAAAGTCTGGGGCGTGATCGTGGTGCCGGACAAGATGGCGGAAATCATGCGCGCTGCGACTGGCTTGCCTTCGATCTCCCGTTTTATAAGCTCCGCCAGAACGAAGGAACCCTGCGAATGCCCAATCAGGACAAACCCGCGCCCCCGGTTGTCGTGCTCCAGGTAATCGCGGAAAGCAGCGGCCACATCGTCGTAAGCCAGTCCCGTACCCAAAGGGGCCGCGCTTCCCTTCCCCGCCATCAACTGGCTCAGGCCGGCCAAAGTAACCTGCCGGTAAAGCGGCGCGAACGGACGGCATTTGGAGGCAAACCGGGCAAACTGGTGGCGGATGACGTTCCGCTCGGCGGGGTCCGCAGTCATGTCGCTATTGGTTGTGGTGTCTGTGGAGACCGTCGGATACACGTAGAAACAGTCGATGGGCGCACCGGGATCAGCAGCCCAGGTTTCACGCGTAAGGCTGCCATCAGCGGCTACTACCGTTGCCGTTAGATCCACCTCGCAGGCGTCATGTCCACCAGGGCGGCACAGCCAGTTCTTGGTGTCGCGATAGTCATTGCCCTCTGCGAAGGCCGCAGCAGCCAGAAGCAGGGCGCAGACAACCAGCCGAATCACTTCTTAACCTGCGGAGTCATCTCCTCAATGGGCTTGGCATCAGGTGGAGGCGCGCCGGGCCCTGAGGATCCGAGGAACAGTTTGGTGCCGTTAGTGAGCGTGATGTTGCGACCATTGGCACGAAGCTGGGTATGGTCGCGAGACTGGTAGCCATCCACGATCACCTCAGTCCCCACCTTGACCGAATCCCGTGTGACCCCGCGACGCAGCAGGGAATTGGGGCTGCCGCCTTCAATCATCCAGACTTCCGTGCCACCGCTGGGTTTGATAACTTCCACATGGACCCAGGAGTGGGGATTGACCCATTCCACTTTGATGATCTTGCCCCGCAGCAGAACGGGGCGATTGGCGTCAAACTCACCACCAAAGGCATGGTGTGCCAACGCCGCAGCAACACTGGTCAGGAAGAGGGTCGAGACTGCGAGAAATTTACGCATAGAATTTCCTATTTCTTGATTTTGGCGGCTTGCTCGGCCTCGCGCAAGCGAGCCCCGCGAAGGATATCGCTCATCGAGTAGTTGGCCTCGTGGCACGCGTACTCATACATGGGTTCTTTGGTGAGAGGCCAGGCGTATTCACCGGTCCATGGACGATCCCAGGTATCAGGATCGTCAAGCGTAAAACGGTAGAGCAGAGACTTCGCGTCCAGCCGGGAAATGCGCTCCACCACGTGCAGGTTCTCGGTCGCATTGCGGAAGCGTGTCTTGTCGGTGAAGTTCGTGGTATCGATGACCAGGGTGTCACCTTCCCAATGCCCGACCGAATCGCCCATCCAGCTGCGGATAGTTTTCGGCAGATGCTCGGCATTCATGCGGACGATGCGGGCATCGTGGACCATCTCGGTCTGAATCATCACGCTGTCCTTCGTCTGCACAATCTGATGCAGGTTGTTGTAGAAATAGTTGGGCAGCGCCGGGGGCCCGGAGGTGGACGCGAAGCCGAGGATACAGCGTTCCCCGAGAGGGCGCCTTTCCGGGTCGTCATAGGCCCCCGTCGGCTCCAGCCCCGGCTCTTTGCTTTCCTGTGCGTCAGAGGTGGGAGCGGCTGCGCGCTGGGCAGCGATACGGGCGCGAGCCTTCTGATTCAGCGGCGGAACACGGCCATCCGCAGGGTCGACCACTATCGAGGCACGCTTCTCACCGCGAACCACGGTGAGGGAACTGCCCATATCCAGCCAAAACGTGTTGTAACCTCCAACATTGCCCGCAGCACCGGCAGAGCCATCCCCGCCTTTGGGTGGAGCCTTGCGGTCCGCAGCGATAGCCTGGTCACCGGCGGACGTCTGGGCTGCCATGGCTTTTTCCACAACTTCGGCTTCCGCTTTGGTCAGCACCAGCTTTGAACCAGGCGCGCGTTCCAGAGGGGTGAGAGTGGCGGCATCGTACATGCCCTGAAAGTCGGGATGGCCGTCAGGCAGACGCGGAATCCCGACTGAAGGGATCTGCGCCGAACAGGTTAAGGCCAGCGCCGTGAAGATGGAGAAAATTTTCATGGTATTTTCCTTAGCGAGCGAGAGTTTTCTTCCGCCATTGACCGTAGACAAGCTCTTCCACAAACTCCACGCACTTGAAGTCCATAAGTTGGGCGTTCTTCTCCTGACGACGATAGAGGGCCATACTCATTTTCCAGGGCCGCGTGAAAACATTCGGATCTTCAATGGTGGCTTCGTAGCGAATGATGTCAGGACTGGTGCGGGTATAACGCTCCACCACATGCAGGGCTTCGGTGTGAAAATTGCCGGAGCGATCAAACCAGCTGGAGTCGTTGAAACCGGTAACATCCACAACCAGCGTTTCGCCCTCCCAGCGACCAACAGACTGGCCCATCCAGGAGTCCACCGGAGCGGGGCCAGGATCTTTGAAGTAAATGTCCCGGACAGCCCCGGCGTACTCGTAAGCCAGAAAGACCCCCTTCGCAGACTGCAGAATCTGCATCGGATAGGGCATATAGGTGGCGCGGGGAACACCCGGCAAATAGCACTTAATCTCGGGATCACGCTCCAGCCACTTTTCACGGTTCTCGTCACGCTTGGCGAGGGCCTCCGGCTTGTAAGGGATCGCGCCACCCTCTACGACACCAACACCGGGCGGCACGGAGCCAACCGCCCCCATCGCGAGAACCGGGCCGGCCGGGACAGGCCCGTAGGGACCCTTCTGCGTGGCCAGAGCGGGACGCGCCATGTGCATCTCCACGTCATAGTTGGCCTCATTGATTACCTGCCAGATGCCATTCAGGTCGGGGTGGGTACTACCGGCCACGCGGGGGGCCCGATAGGTCTGGGCGGCGACCGTCATTGCCAGAAGCGACATAGCGGAGAAACAGAGAAATTTCTTCATCAGGGCAGAGATCAGGCTAGCAGGTTTGGGGGGGCTTGAGGAAGGCCTCTACTCCAGCCAGTAACCGGAACGTGTCCGCACGGTCGGATTCGGCACCCGAACCGTCACCGTGACTGGCCGATAGATGCCGCGCTGCGAATTATCCGCGAGAAAGCTGAGAAGGTATTGCGAGTGCAAGTCCCTGCCCACGGAAGCTATCACCCTCTCCAGCCGGGAGAGTTTGGTGAAAGAGACTGTTTCGCCACCCGTGTAAGTGGCCAGGGCGTGGGCTCCGTTTTCGCTGGCCATCCGCCCAATTTCCGCAAAGACAGTCAGCAGATTCATCGCCCCGCTCGCATCGAATACGGGTCGGTCGGTACCTGCGAAGGTTTCCGCCCCTCGTGAGGTGAAGCTGGTGGCGTACACCGAGTACCTAACCGGGTAAATGGTCACGTTCGCCGCCAACTCATTCGGGCCGCTACAAGCTTTGTCGGCCACGACATTGAACGCGCCCCGAGCCCTGGTCTGAGCGACTCGAACGACACCTCAACCGATGTGGGCCGGGCCATCGACAAAATGAAGCCGAGGGAGCGAGCTATGTTGTGGCTGGCCTATGCCGAGGGGGCATCCCACCGCGAGATCGCAGAACGCGTGGGTGTGGAAGCGGGCAGCGTGAAACTGCTGCTGTTCCGGGCACGCCGCAAGCTGGCCTCCGTGGTCGAAGGAGGCTCGAAATGATTGAGTGTCCGTTTGAAGCAGATGCCCTGTTCGCCGCCATGCGCGAGAAGTGGGACCCCACCCTGCGCGAACACGTGGCGACCTGCCCGGTTTGTTCAGATGTATCAGTCGTTGCTGGGGCCCTCCATCGGGAAGCGGAACTTCCGCAGCCTTCCGAACTCCCCGACAGCGGACGCATCTGGTGGATGTCACAACTCAGAGCGCGTCGCGAGGCCGCCAGGACCGCCGGACGCCCCATTACCGCCATTCAGGTCCTGGCTTTCTCTGCCGCCATGGGACTGCTGGGGGCCTGCTTTGGAGCCACTTCGCAGTGGTTTCAGGCGACAGTTCGCTGGGCGGGCGCACTCCAGCTTCCGTGGAGCACGGTAGCTCTACTCGGTGGCCTGGCTGCGCTGGTCCTGGTGGTTGCGTTCGCTATTGTTGCCGCGATTGGCCTCGAATAGTTTCTTGCCAGACTGCAAGCCCGGGCCGTGTGAGGGACCAACCATGCCACCGGTCCGCAGAATTCGATGAAGACACCGCACGGCCCCGCCCTTTCGCCACAGCCGTACCGCGCCCGGCAATTGGTCATTCAACGCGAAAACAGCATCTGTTGGCGACCGGGAAATAGCTACAGAACAGGTTCCACTTCCCGAATCCAGTCCGGCGTCTTCAATACCTCCCGAGGCTTACTGCCATCGGGCGGCCCGATGATGCCGTCTTTATACATCATGTCGAGAATCCTGGCAGCTCGGCCGTAACCAAGCCGCAGGCGGCGCTGGAGCGTTGAAGTGGACGCTTTGCCCATTTCCAGAACAACCCGAATAGCGTCCTCATACATGGGATCCTGCTCCCCGGCATCAACCACTTCACCCTCCTGCTCACCGTCTTCGGTGGGCGGGGCGATGAGATAGCTCTGGTCGTATTCGGCTTTGGCCTGCTTCTTCCAGAAATCGACGACACCGGTGATTTCGGTTTCAGTGACGAAGGCCCCGTGGACACGGGTGAGGCGTGAGGAGCCGGGCGGCAGGTAAAGCATGTCGCCTTTGCCGAGGAGGTGTTCGGCGCCCATGACGTCGAGGACGGTGCGGCTGTCGACGCGGGTCGCAACGCGGAAGGCGATGCGTGCAGGGAAATTGGCTTTGATAATGCCGGTGATGACGTCGACCGACGGGCGCTGGGTGGCGAGAACGAGGTGCATACCGACCGCACGCGCCATTTGCGCAAGGCGGGTGACGGATTCTTCCACGTTACGGCCTTCGAGGATCATGAGGTCGGCCAATTCGTCGATGAGAATCAGAATGTAGGGAAGGGGCTTGAGTTCGTCTGCGGGCTGGCGGCCTTCCTCCTCTTCAAACAGGCTCCGGGGCTGGTTGCGGAGCAGGGCGACCTTTTTGTTGAACTGGTCGATGTTCCGCGCTCCGTGTTCAGCGAGGAGACGGAGGCGGCGCTCCATCTCCAGAACAGCGTTCTTCAACGCATTGGTAGCCTTGCGGGGGTCCGTGATGACGGGAGTCAGCAGGTGCGGAATCCCCTCATACATGCCGAGTTCCACGCGTTTGGGATCGACCATGATCATGCGGACTTCATCGGGGGTCGATTTGTACAGCACCGACATAATCAGCGAGTTGATCATCACCGACTTACCCGAGCCGGTCGAACCGGCAATCAGGGCATGAGGCATGGTTTCGAGGGTGGCCACCTTGATACGACCATTGATGTCCTTGCCCATCGAAATTGTCAGGTGCGAGGGAGACGCTTCGAACTCTTCCGATTCCAGAACCGCGCGGAGGCTGATCACATCGCGCTTCCGGTTTGGCACTTCGATGCCGATTGTGGGGCGGCCAGGGATGCGCTCAATCAGGATAGATTCGGCCTGCAGCCCCAGGCAAAGGTCTTCATGGAGAGCGATAATACGGCTGTATTTGATCCCGGCTTCGGGCTTGAACTCAAACGTGGTCACCACGGGGCCAGGGTTGATCTGCACCACCGAACCCAGCACGTTGAACTCCTCGAACTTGGCCTTAATCGCCGCTGCCGTGTCTTTCAGTTCCTGCTCGTCAAAGGCAGATCGCGCCGGGATCTCATTCAGCAGGTCCGTAGAGGGCAGCCGGAAGATGGTGGGCAGCTTCGGGGCGTTGTCACGTTTGCCGACAACTTTGGCAAAGGGAAATTCCACCACATTGCCGGCCGCCGGTTCCAGATCTTCGAGACGGCGGATGGGGATGTCCGAAGGATCGACTTCCGCGGTCGCCAGCACCTCTTCTCCCAACATTTCAGGGGGATCTTCCCAGGGCAGAGTTTCGACCACAGGCGCTGCATCGCGCTTGCGGTTCCGGGCCGGAGGTATCGGAGCAGGTACGATCGGCGGAGAATCGTCGTAGGCGGTCTTGGGTTCGAATGCCTCGGCGACTCCCGCCGCGGCAGCGGGTGCCGGAAGAGCCTTTAGCTGATGCCTGGCTGCGTGACGCGCAATCGCGGCCTCACGGCGACGATCCAGGTATTCCCGCCAGGTAGCACGCAGGCGACGAAATAACGTGAAGATCGGCAAAAACCATCGGCTCAGCGCAGCAAGCGTAAACGTGGAGACGATGTACAAAGACAGGATCAGGATGGTGGCCAAAACCACTACCGTCCCCGCCGGATTCAGGACGGGCAGCAGTGCCTCGGCAATCAGGTAACCGACCGCGCCACCAGTGGTGATGGTGTTCGCAAAAAGTCGCCAGTCCGGCAGAAGGGTAGCCAGACCGGCAGCGGAACCAAGAAGCAGCGCCGAGCCCGCAAGTTTAATGCCGGGCGCGTCAATGGCTTCCGAGCGAATCCACTTCCAGCCCAGACCGAAGAGGAGAAAGGGCAGTACAAGGGCCGCAAAGCCGAAGGACTGGAGTAAAAAGTCGGCGAAGTACGCCCCAACAGGGCCGATCAGATTCAGCGACTTGCCTGGTCCGGTGACTGTGTTCAGGGACGCGTCCGCAGGGTGGAAGGACGCAAAGCTCAGCAACGCAAGGATGCCGGTCGCAAGAAACACGACTCCTACCGCCTCATTGAGGCGTTCCGATTGAGTGGGAGTAAAAAGCTTCATCCGCTGGCGGCAGAAGAAGTCAGAGCTTTATTAGTATGGCACTTTCCGCGCCACCATGCCAGAAGCACAATTCCAACCAGCGACAGGGCTGTTGTGCCTGGTTCCGGAACCACAGCGGTGATTTGGTAGACGTCGCCCGAACCGTAGTCTGCGATGTAGAGCGCATTGGCGGTTGAGTAGATGCCGATCGGGTTGTAGACGCCCTGTTGGGAGTTCTCAACAAAGTGAACGTAGGTACTGGTGGAGAAATCGTAAAAACCGACAGCGTTTTCTTCGTTGACCGGGCCGGTACCGCCCTTGCCGGAGAAGCCGATGAAGATTCCATTCGCAAAGGCGGCTGGAAAGTTCCTGGGCGCAAAAGCCATCTGGGCCGGACCTTCGCTCTCCGAACCAAGACTGGTACCGTTGGGGACCGGTTGAATGGCGTAGAACGGCTGTACGCATCCTGTCGCGCCAGGGTCAACGATCAAGCCGGTCCGGTAGGCCGTGTAACAGGTGGGATAGCCGAAATTCGGGACGGCACCGCTGTTGAAATCGGCAAGAGTGATCCGGTTCAGTTCATCAGCCTGGGGAGGTTCGTCGCCAAGAGGCGGCGGGCCGTCGATGGCATTGTCGGTGAAGTAAAAGTCTCCGGTTCCCGGCTGGAACCCCATACCGATTACGTTTCGGATTCCGGACGCAACTTTGCGAAGATTGCCGACCGAGGGAGTCTCACCAGTCAGGTCCAGCGTCACTGCATACAGAGAACTTCCGTCCAGTGTTCCGGTAACAAGGCCACTCAACTGCACAGGAGCTGTAGAAACCTGATCATTGTACTGAGCGCCGACATTGAAGACGAGATCGTAGTGACCGGGCTGGTCTGGAACCGGGCGGGTCGCCATACCGATTTGACTGTGAGACCAACCTGCCGGGAAGTCCAGTTTAAGTCGGCCCGCCACGGAGAGGTTATCGGCGGGAGTCGCACCGGGCTTCAGAATGGTCATGACCTGCTGATCGAAGCGACCACTCTTGTAATCGCCAAAATTACCATCAATGTAGTAGTTGCCCGCCTGGGCGAGGGCGGTATGCGCGCCGGGTGAACTGTAAATCTTGTTGCCAGGGCCATTCAGGACGAAATCAGCAATTCCGTCGGCATTGTTGTCGGTGAAACGGATGATACCCGGATAGTAGGCCGAAACGCCAAAGCTGCCATCCGGGAACTGAATCATACTCATCGGGCCGGGCAGACCGCTGATATAAGTCGTGAGCCTGAATTGGGAAGGGTCCAGAACATTCGGGTTCAGTTGCAGGGAGCCGGCCATGCAGGGAAGCCCCATAAGGAACAGTATTAGTCGGGGCACGGTTGCCAACCTCCCAGAGTCTCTTCGAGAAACAGAGCTACAGCCAGTGTAATATCTTCGCGCCACGGCGCAGCAGCAATTTGAACCCCAATGGGCAAGCCTTCCGGCGAGGTGCCGCACCGAACGACGGCGGCGGGCCAGCCGGTCAGGTTGTGGGTCATCGTATAGCTGAAGCCGGGAAACACATCGTCGTGAATGGTATGGCCATGGGGGACGGCCGGGTGCGCGGCGACGGGCGAAAGCAGGACGTCACAAGTTTTCAGGTACCCGAACATTTCGGCGCGAAAAGCGTCGATCTCGGCCCATAGAGCGGCGAAACCGGTGACATCCGTGCGATGCTGTTCCAGTTTTGCGAGCCAGCCATCAAGAAGGGGGTGGGTTTGGTGGCTGCCGATGGCCTGGCAGAAGGTCCGGAGACCGTCGCCTCCGTCGGGTCCCAGAAACCTCATTTCCAGGTCGTAGCTTTGTTCGATAGCCGCCGGCCGACGCTCTTCAACGGAAGCTCCGGCCCGCTGAAGCGCAAGTGCAGCGTTCCTGACGGTGGCAGCGGTTGCGGGATCCGCCGCCAGAATACCGTTGTCGGTAAAGAAGGCTACGCGGAGCTGATTTAGCGGTGGGGCCACGCCCGGCGGCATCGGGACATGAGTTCGATCTTCACCGTCCGGCGTGATCAGGAGCGGCAGCATGGTGATAAGGTCCTGGACCCGCCGAGCCATCGGCCCGATCTGCCAGAGAGTTTCGATCCACCCCCCCGGAGGCGGCACGTGGCCGGTCCGGGCGAGGCGACCCGAAGTCGGCTTCAAACTGGCCACGCCGCAGTAATGGGCCGGGAGACGGACAGAACCTGCCGCATCGCTGCCCAAACCGAACGGCGAACCACAACTGGCCAGCAGCGCAGCCTCTCCCCCACTGGAGCCTCCCGCGGTGCGCATCAGGTCATAAGGATTGTTGGTCCTCTCCCGAAACAGGTTATCGCTTTCAAACGCGAACAGCAGGTCCGGGAGATTGGTATGCGCGAGCGGGATGGCACCGGCAGCCCTCAGTTTCGCCACCAGGGCGGCGTCTCTTGTGGATGCGGGGTTGTTTCGGTACCCGAGTGTGCCGGCGGTGCAGACGGTCCCCGCCACTTCGATGGAATCCTTTACTGAAAACGGCACACCTTCCAGCGGTCGGAGTTCCCTGCCCTGGCCTCGCCTTGTATCGGCCACATCAGCCGACTGGAGTGCAGTTTCGGCCCAGATATCCACCACCGCGTTCAGCGCGGGGTTCACTTCAGCGATGCGAGCCAGGTGGAGTTCCACCAGTTCGCGGGATGACACTTCGCCTGTACGAATCAGTTCGGCCTGGGCAGTCCCGGATAAAGGGAGGATCGAGTTCATAGAATCCCGATTGTAGCGGGATTCGCGACTGCAACGGATACCCGCAACGGATAATAGGTAAGTTGAACCGCCCCTCGCCCACAATTCGCCTGCTCGCCGGTCTGGCGGTCACGCTGGTTGCCGTGGGCATTTATTCCACCTTCACATTTATCCAGCTCGGCACCCTGCAGAAACTGCAGACTGAGACCATTGACCGCAACCGCAGAGATACCCTGCTCCTGCTGCGGATCCAGAATGGCCTGAATTCCCTGGCCCTGGCAATGCGCGACATGCTCGACACCGAGGCCCTGAGCGGGAGTCCCCAGTATCCGATGGGCGCGTGGAGACCCCAGTTCAAACGCCTGCGGACGGATCTGGAGGACGCCCTTCGGCAGGAGAAAACAGTCTCGACCCGAGATGCCAGTGCAGGCCCGGACCGGTACCTGGAAGACTCTTTTCGACAGTTTTGGGACGCGCTCGACCGTATGTTTGAAAAATCCGAGGTCAGCGAGGCAGAGGCCAGAACCGCGATCCGGCTTTCTCTCCAGGCGAGGCATGCGGCGATAAGTACCTCCGTCGCCCGCCTGCTGGTTCAGAATAACGAGAGAGAAAAGAATACGGCAGAACGAACGAGTGAAATTTACGCCGGCGTCCAGACCAACGCTTTCGTCTTTCTGGCCGCCATGCTCGTTGTAATAGTTCTCACCAGCCTCTATCTGGTGCAATACAATCGGCGCCTGTTCCACAGCGTGGAGGAGTTTTCCGAACGCAGAAGTGAACTCGCGCAGCAGCTTATCGGCATGCAGGAGAGTGCCTTCGCTGCCATTTCCAGAGAGTTACATGATGACTTCGGGCAGATCCTGACGGCCATCGGCGTGATGCTGCAACGAGCCGATCGCAAGGCGGGCGACCTTCTGGAAGTCCGCCAGGTTGTGCAGACCACGCTCGACAAAGTCCGCGCTCTGTCCCGGGCTCTGCACCCCGTAGTCCTCGATGAAGTGGGCCTGGACGGCGCTTTTGATGACTATCTGCCGGAGTTCGAGAAACGAACCGGCATTGAAATCCACTATGAGAAGTGTGGCAAGGTGCGGGAACTGGACCGGGAAGTCACCATTCACTTGTACCGAATCATGCAGGAAGCCTTAAATAACGTGGCGAAACACTCGGGCTCGAAGTCGGCGCGCGTTCGGCTGGACTATGGCCTGGAGGCGGTTACTCTTGAGGTTGCCGATGCGGGCCGGGGCCTGGGCAAATCAGGAAAGGGCCTGGGCATGGTTTCGATGCGGGAAAGAGCGGGCATGGTGCACGGAAAGTTGGAGTTTCTGGAACCCGAAACCGGTGGTGCCCTGGTGCGGGTCTCCATTCCTATGAAGGAAAACTATGCCCGATAACGAACTTTCGGTTCTCCTGGTGGATGACCACGCCCTGGTGCGGAGAGGTTTCCGCCGCATGCTGGAAGACGAACCGGGCATTCGTGTCGTTGGCGAAGCCGGGGACGGCCATGAGGCCGTAGAAGCCGAACGTGCGCTGCGGCCGGACGTAGTCGTCATGGATTTTGCCCTGCCCAGCATGAACGGCGCCGTGGCTGCACGACGCATGCTGGAGTCAAACCCCACGCTCGCGGTCCTCATCCTCAGCATGCACGCGGAACCCGGCTATGTGCGGACCTGCATGGAGTCGGGGGTGCGAGGGTACCTGCTGAAGAATGCGATGGACCTGGAACTGGTGTCCGCCGTCCGCCGAGTCGCGGCAGGCGAACAGGTGCTGGACCCACGCCTCGGAAAACCCGCAACCGGGGACGCCTGCACGCTCACCACCAGGGAACTCGAAGTGTTGCAGTTGATCGTTCATGGGAAATCGAACCGCGACATTGCAGCGGTTTTGGGACTAAGCGTCAATACAGTCGCGGTGCATCGCGCGAACATCATGCAGTCACTGGGGATTCATAATACGGCCGAACTGGTCGTCCACGCAATCCGCAATGGCCTGGTTAGTATTGCGTGAAACGGCGTGACTTTCTGCTGGGTGGCCTGGGAAGCGCGGTCTGCGCCGGGGCGGTCGGGAGCGATCCGGGTTTTCGTCTGGCCGATGTAACCCAGGCAGCGGGCCTGAACTTCCAGCATCGGACCGGAGCCTTTGGGGCCAAGTATCTCCCGGAGACCCTCGGTCCAGGATGTGCTTTTCTCGACTATGATGGCGACGGTCTGCTGGACATCCTGATCCTGAACGGAGGCGACTGGCCTGGACATGTTCGGGGCCCGTCTTCCGGCCTGCGCCTCTACCGCAACAACGGGAACGGGACGTTCACCGACGTCACGCAGAAAGCCGGCCTCGCCATCCCTCTGTACGGTATGGGGATAGCAGTGGGCGACTTCAATAACGACGGCTTTCCGGATATCTACGTGACCGCCGTGGGGCAGAACCGGTTGTTCCGGAATACCGGCAAGGGTACCTTTATTGATGTGACGCAAGCGAGCGGCCTGATGGGGCGGACGGGCTTGAGTACGTCCGCCCTGTGGTTTGACTATGATCGGGATGGCCTGCTGGATCTGTTCGTCTGTAACTACGTGCAATGGTCACCCGATCACGATGTATTTTGCAGCGTGGATGGCAAGAGCAAGTCGTACTGCACGCCCGAAGCCTATCACGGAACCACTTGCTGGCTGTTCCGAAACCGCGGCAATGGCACATTTGAAGACGTAACGGCAAAAAGCGGGATCTTCGATGCCAGTTCGAAGAGCCTGGGAGTAGCCATGCTGGATATCGGCGGCGATGGCTGGCCCGACCTGTTCGTAGCCAATGACACGCAGCCCAACAAGCTCTATCGCAACCTGAAAAACGGGACCTTCGAAGATGTTGCCGTGCAGGCAGGCGTGGCCTTCAGCGAGGATGGTAAGGCGCGCGCCGGCATGGGCGTGGATGCGGCAGACTTCGACAATTCCGGGACGACGGGAATCGCCATCACCAATTTTGACGACGAGATGATGGCCCTGTATCGGGCGGGCAAAGCGGGCGCGTTCGTCGATGTGGCGGGACGTTCCGGGATCGGGGTGCCGTCCAGACGTCGCCTCGGCTTTGGGTGTTGCTTCGCAGACATGAACCTCGACGGCAATCTGGATCTGGTGGCGGTGAATGGGCATATCGACGAAACGGTACGCAATATTGCAGGGAACCACGGCTATGCGCAGGCACCCCACTTATTTCTGAACAACGGTCGGGGCGTCTTTCGGGATGTGGCCGCTGAGGCTGGAGGCGGCTTCGCGACGCCGCGTGTCGGCAGAGGCCTGGCCTATGGCGATTTCGATGGCGACGGGGATGTGGATCTGCTGGTGACCACCAACGGAGGTCCTGCGTATTTGTACCGGAACGATGTCGCGGCGGGGGCAAAGTCACTGCGCCTCAAGCTGCGCGGCGTCAAAACCAACCGCGACGGGATCGGGGCTGTGGTCCGGGTCACAACGCCGGACGGTACGCAGTCGCGCATGGTGAAAACGGGGTCCAGTTACTTGTCGCAATCGGAACTGCCTTTAACCTTCGGCTTGGGAAAACGGGACAGAGCCGACAGAATTGTGGTGGTATGGCCTGGAAACGGGGTTCAGGAGTTTACGGGTGTGGCAGCGGGGCAGTACGAACTGGTAGAGGGTGGGCGACTCCGGTAGCCCTGCATTCGGACGCGGCAGCCAGGGGAGAATGGAGTGACGATGCTCTGGAAGCTTGTAGGAATACTGCTGGCGATGTGGCTGGTGCTGCTGACGGCACAGATTCGCCTGGGCGGCTGGAGCCACGCGCTGTTTGTGGCGGTGATTCTGCTGGGAGTGGCCCAGATCATGCGCGGTGAACGCCCGGTTGGCTAGCAGCCGCACGCGCTTGCCTTGCCACCACTGCGCTACCGAACCCCGCCCGTAAGGAAGGGGCCAGCCCGGGGCATAGCTATTCCGCAGACACTACCCTGGCGGCTACTTATTGCCCGGAATCAAGCCGAAGCGACGTTTCTGGGATTCCGGCGCAGCAGGCAGGGCAACCAGCGACCTATCGATGGCATCCTGAGCCACCGGAGCCATCACACGATAGCCTTTGGCGTTGGGGTGAAGTCCGTCATCCCCCTGATCGGCAGGCAACATGCCGTTCGTGTCGGCTATCGCCGTGTAGTAGTCCACATAGGCAAAGCCCTCGCGCTGGCAATATTGCCGGAGCCACTCATTGACCGCCTTGATATTTACGGGAGGGCGAGCCGTTACAACGTCATAGGCAGGGTTCGTGTCTTTGTGGTAGTCGCTCACAGGCAGAATGGAGGCAAACAGCGGCTTGATGCCGTTAGCTTTTGCCAATGACCCGATCATGGCCAGATTGTCCTCAATATTCGCAGGAGAAATACCCCGGGCTATGTCGTTGACACCGCCGAGGATGAGCACAGCCCGGGGGTGAAGATTCACAACATCAGTGAGAAAACGCCCGAGCATCTGCAGGGTCGTTTGGCCGGAGATCCCGCGATTCACAAAATCACGCCCGGGAAAGTATTCGTTCAGACGCCAGGAGTCCGTGATGGAGTCTCCCAGAAAAACCACCCGGGGAGTTTTGGCCACCGGAGGCAGGAGTTTGGTATTCGCGTCAGCGTAGCGCTTGTAGTTGTTGGGATCGGAGGCCTGCGCGGCAGCACTGGCTGCCGCAGAGATCACCAGGGCGTCAAAATGGCGCTGGAAACGGTTGGTCCCTTCACGGAATTCATCCAGCTGAGCTGCGGCGATTTGGGCGAAAGGCGTGGGGCGCGGAAAGGTCTCCGTGACGGCCAGGAAGGCTTTCAAATGGTTGAGGAATTGGTAAGTGACCGGGACACTACGGTTCGACCGGCGGAGCGCGTCACCTGATTTCGCCGCGTTTTGGCGCAGAATTTCGGTTGCCGGGAGCAGTCCGTTGACCGCTACACCCGTGGATTCCATGAGCTGAAGTAGACGGGTTGCGGTGTCAAGAGTGTCTTTTGCGCTGAGAAGGGGGTTGGGGGCGTTGGCAGGTGCCTGGGCAACTGCCGTGGCTGCCAGGGCAAGGGCAAGCAGAAGTTTCATGGGGTTTCTTCTTTTAACAGCCGGAAAGTAATGGTACCGATAGTGAACTGCAGACGCACCTGGAGCTGGACGGGAAGACGCCGCTCGTCGTCGGTGAGCCAGATGCGGAGGTGCCCGGATCTCTTGAAAAGAACGTCGTTAAACAAAAAGACTTCGTAGCGAACGGCCCGAAAGGTACCTGCAGGGGTGCGGATATCTTCGCGATCCTGTGCCTCAACCCGAGCCTGGACGGACTTCTTACCGTCAGAGACCGGGATACGCGCGGTTTTCCCAGGTTCCAGGCGGAGGCTTCGCAGCGCCAGCAGCCCCCCCATTACGTCATGCACGCACGGTGGAATATCCACTTCACGATTGGAAGTGGTGGCCTTAACCAGGTCTTTCTCCACCCAAAATGCCTTGCCCGCTTTGGCATCGAACGTAACGCGGGTTTCCTTGTTGCGGTTGCCCTCTTTGGCGATCATGGAACTGCTCTCGGCGCAGAGGTTAGCACCGAGAATGGCGCGGTAGTCATCGTCAACACGGAAGAGGCGGGTAACCAGGCCCGTTGACTCCAAATGGAGGCGGACTTCAGAAGCGGTGGGGCGTGAGGCGGGCAGCCAGGACAATTTAGCGGTGCCGGCGGGAATGAGCCGCCATTCGACAGCGAATTGCAGCGATTCAGGGGGCGCGGCCGGGGCCAGCGCGGCCGCGAGTAGAAGCGCGGCCGTTACTTTGAGACCGGGAACGGTCGGAAGTCGCATGCAGCCGTAGTTTCTCACATGCGGCGCTACCAACTTGTGGGTGCACTATCGTATGATGGCGAAGCGAGAGTACACATGTCGAACCCTGAACAGAAACCCGGAATCGGAACCTTGGCCCTGCATGCCGGACAGGAGCCCGACCCCGTCACCGGCGCGAGAGCTGTCCCCATCTACAGCACGACAAGCTATGTATTCAAAGATACGGACCATGCGGCGAACCTCTTTGCCCTGAAGGAATTTGGGTTCATTTATTCGCGGATTATGAATCCGACGAACGATGTGCTGGAAAAGCGCATGGCGGCCCTGGAGGGTGGGGCTGCGGCGCTCGCGTTCGCCAGCGGCCAGGCGGCCATTACTGCCGCAATTCTCACCATCGCCCACGCCGGCCATAATGTTGTTGCCTCAACCAGCCTGTACGGCGGAACCTGGACACTGTTCACGCAGACCCTGCGGCAGCTGGGCGTGGAGGTTCGGTTCTTCAACCCGGATAAGCCTGAGGAGATCAACGCTCTGGTGGATGACAAAACCAGGCTCGTATATCTCGAATCGATCGGGAACCCCAGAAATGATGTACCTGATTTTCAGGCGATATCCGACATTGCGCACGCTCACGGCTTGCCTGTCCTGATGGACAACACCGTCCTGACGCCCGCGCTGTTCAGGCCCTTCGAGCATGGCATTGACGTAGCAATCTACTCGGCGACCAAGTTCCTGGGGGGCCATGGCGTCCACGTGGGCGGCATCGTGGTAGACAGTGGGAAATTCCAGTGGGCCGAGAACCCGTCAAAGTGGCCGGAATTCACCGAACCGGACCCGTCCTATCACGGAGTGGTCTTTACCGAGGCGCTGAAGCCTATTGGCAATGTTGCCTACATCATTTATATGCGGACACACTGGCTTCGGGATACGGGTGCCGCGATGAGTCCCTTCGCTTCCTTCCTGTTCCTGATGGGGATTGAGACGCTGCATTTGCGGATGCCGCGACATACCTCAAACGCACAGGCAGTGGCAGAGTTTTTGGCGGGGCACCCGGCAGTGGAATGGGTAAATTATCCCGGTTTGCCCGGACACCCACACCACGAAAATGCAAAGAAGTACATTCCTGGCGGACCAGGTGCCGTAGTTGGGTTTGGTATCAAAGGCGGGCGCGAGGCGGGGATCCGCTTCATCAACGCAGTAAAGCTGGCGAGCCATTTGGCAAATCTGGGTGACGCGAAGACCCTGGTCATCCACCCGGCGTCCACCACTCACCAGCAACTTACTGAAACAGAACAGGTTGCAGCAGGAGTTCGACCGGAATACGTGCGCGTCTCGGTTGGCATTGAGGATATCCAGGACATTCTCGCGGACTTCGGACAAGCCCTGGAAGCAGCACAAATCACAGCGGCCTGAAACGCGGGCAGGACTCTATGTCACTCAATTAACGAAACCTGGTTCACGCACCGCTTCGGGCGGGCTCGGGTTCAAAAACACGATTTCTATTCGTGTGATAAAATCAAAGCAGCGGGTTTGAGTGACGAAACCGTTCATCGGTATGTCCGCCAGGCATGATTTTGGCAGCGGGCTGAAGCCGGGTCAAGAGTCTAATGTCCAGAGAACATCAAGGTTTAGTTCCATCCCCAGATCCAAGTGCCGGGCTTCCGGCAGTTGTGGAACGAATTTCGTATTACCAGGCACCCCAGCAGGAGGCCAACGAGGCCGCCGCCGTGCCGCTCTCACACTACTTCTGGATGCTGTCGCGGCACAAGTGGCGCCTGATGCTTTTTGTCTCGTGTGCGGTCGCTGTCACCATCTTCGTGTCCCTGCGCCTGACCCCTTACTTCGAATCCACTGCCACATTGGACGTTGATCGCATGGCTCCGAGCGGAATTATCGGTCAGGATGCTGCGTCCAGAGCGTCATCCATGACTGACTCGGATACCTTCCTGGCGACCCAGATCCGCCTGATCCAGTCCGATTCTGTCCTGCGCCCTGTGGTCCAAAAATACAAGCTGCAGCCTGTTCGGACGAAAACGGCGCAAAATGCCGTCGGGGACGAGGCCCCGGTAACTTTGCCCTACCTCACGATTATCCGCCCGGCCAAGACCTACCTGCTGACAATCGCGTTTCGATCTCCCAATCCCGTTCTGGCGGCTGAAGTGGCCAACGCCATCGCCAATAGCTACATTGATCACTCCTATCGGATTCGCCTGAATTCGTCTGAGAAGCAGGCACGTTTCATTACCTCCCAACTGGAGGAACTCAAAGCCAAGATGGAGCGATCCTCCGCCGCGCTGGTCCAGTTTGAGAAAGACCTCAACGTAATCAGCCCGGAGGAGAAGACCAACATCCAGACTGCCCGCCTGTTGCAGCTGAACACTGAGTGGACGCGCGCCCAGGCTGACCGGGTCGCCCGCGAGGCGGCAGCGAAGCTGGCCCGCACCGGTACCATCGAGGCCCTGGAGTCCCTTCCCCAGGGCGAACAGATCAAACGTCTGAGTGACCGGATGGCCGAAGAGTCTGAGCGTTTTGCCGTGTTAAAAACGCAATACGGACCAAACTGGCCGGAATACAAAAGGGCAGCAGCCAAACTGACCCAGTTACAGCAGGAATACGAGGGGTTGAAGGGTTCCATCGCCAAGCGGGTGGATGCCGAATACCGAGAGGCGATTGATCGCGAAAAAGGCCTGAAAGACGCCGTCAACGAGACGAAGACCGACCTCGATAAGCTCAACGAGAAGGCAGTTCTGTATCGGACCCTCAAGCGGGATGCGGACGCAGACAAGACCCTCTATAACGACCTGGACCGGAAGATTAAAGAAGCCGGAATCAATGCGGGCTTCCAGAACAGTGCCATCCGCCTGGCGGATCTGGCACGCCCGGCCCGACGCGCAATTTTCCCCAATCTCCGCATCAATAGCATCCTCGCTTTCAGCATTTCGCTGATACTGGGAATTATCGTCATCTTCCTCATCGAGAGCCTGGATCACACGCTTCGCGACCCCGAGCAGATCCAGCGGCAGCTCCAAACCGAAGTTCTGGGCGCTCTGCCTGTCGTGAAAGCGTGGCGCGGCCACCTTCCCGGAGTCGGAGAGGACGGCAAGCATCGCGACTTTTTTGGCAGTGCGCGGGGCCAGGCTAATACCTATGAAGAGGCCGTTCGGACTCTCCGTGACTCCATCCTGCTTCCCAGTGCGCACAATCGTCCCAAGAGCCTGCTCCTCACGTCCGCCACACCTCGCGAAGGTAAGACGACGACAGCTGTACACCTCGCCGTTGTCCATAGCCAGCAGCGCAGAAAGACCTTGCTGATTGATTCGGATCTCAGGCGCCCCGGCGTTTATCACCACGTAGGTTTGGTCAATGATAAGGGTATGTCGAACGTCGTGAACGACGACGCCAACTGGCGGGACTTGTTGCAGATACCAGACGGCTTGCCCTATCTGTCAGTTTTGCCGGCGGGACCACCGTCTCGGCGGGCCGCTGATGGTATCGGCGAGGCTTTGCGCCGCATCCTGAACGAGGCGGAACAGGAATACGACATCGTGATATGCGATGCGCCTCCCTTGCTCGGCTTCGCTGAGACACTGCAGATCGCTGCCCTGGTTGACGGCGTAGTGGTGGTAGCCCTGGCTGGCCAGACCGAAAAAACGGCCGTTGCGAGTGTGCTGGCAAACCTGAAACGGCTGAAAGCCAATGTCATCGGACTTGCCTTGAACGAAGTCCGTTCGGACATGAGCGAACGCTACTATTACTACGGTTACTACGGCAAGTACTACAGCCGCTACTATAAGCCACTCAGTAGCTAAGCCCCCCCTTCAGCTGAGAAATAAATGGCCTGTTTCAGGCGGCGAAAGCCACTGGAAACAGGCCATTATCATTTGGGGCGTCAGCCGAGGTGAACACGAGTCTGACACTTAGGCGACCAGCCTGAAATCAGCGTTCTCGAATTCGGAGATTGCAGGTGCGGCCCGAGGTACTAATGTTTTTTCGTCCCCGGCGGCCCCGAATTACCCCCCGGTTTCTGTACGTCTCGCCACAACCGCACCTGGAATTCACCCCAAAGCCCACACTTCTCGCCCCCCTAGTCGAGCGCATTGACCCCGCCAGGGTCGAAGTTCCATTGCCATTCCACGCTTCAAAAATCCCACCTGGAGGTGTCATGACAAAACTAGTGCGCGCCTCGGCGGTCTTCCTGCTGATTGCAGCCGCCGCATTTGCGCAGACCAGCCGGGGAACGGTCACCGGACTCGTGACCGATGCCTCGGGGGCGGCCATTCCAAGTGCCTCGGTAGAACTGAAAAGCATTTCCACCGGCGTACTGCGTGCCGCTGCCACCAACGACTCTGGACTTTACCGTCTGCGCGCAGTTGATCCAGGCTCCTATGAAATCGCAATTTCCAAAGCTGGTTTCAAGGCCACCAAAAGTAATGCCTTCGATATTGCCGCAGCGCAGATCGCCTCTATTGTGCGTATTCCGGGGCAAGGTGAACGTGATTCCGGGCTGAAGGCGAACACTTTTTGGTCGACCCCGGAATGGCGTTCACCTTCATCCCGGAATTGATTTTGTGGCGAACGGCACTGGACATAAGCGACCGGCAGGTGATCCTCCGAACGGGAGAATCATGTGCCGGCCAGGAGAGTGTCTATGCGGAAGATCAAAGAAGTTCTGCGGCTGAAATACGAACTGCACCTGGGCCAGAGACACATCGCCCGGAGTTGTTCGATAGGGCTGTGAACGGTGAATGACTACCTTGCCCGAGCCGAACGAGTCAACCTGAGTTGGCCGCTGCCGGAAGGCTGCCTGACTTTGCGATGCTCCACGAGCAGCGCCTGAAGAGCAAACACGTCACCCGGCAACTGCTCTGGGAAGAATACAAAGAGGCCAACCCGGAAGGCTGCCGGTACAGTCGGTTCTGCTTTCTTTACCAGCGCTGGCGCGGCACCCAGGACGTGGTGCTCCGGCAGGAATACAGGGCGGGCGAGAAGGCCTTTATCGACTGGGCCGGGCCGACCATTCCGATTTATAGCCGCACCAGTGGCGAGACCACCCAGGCAAATCTGTTCGCCGCCGTGCTCGGTGCCAGTTCCTACACGTTTGCCGAAGGGTTCACCGACGAGCAGACCATTATCTGGCTCACGGCTCACATGCGTGCCTTTGAGTTCTTTGGCGGGGTGCCGAAACTACTGGTTCCCGCTAACACAAAGACCGAGGTGACACGTGCGTGCCGCTACGATCCGGACCTGAACCCGACGTACCACGAGATGGCCATGCACTACGGCGTCGGCGTGGTGCCCGCGCGGCCATACAAACCGCGTGACAAAGCCAAGGTGGAGAGCGTCGTACTGGTTGTGGAGCGCTGGATCATAGCGGCACTTCGCAACCACTGTTTCTTCGAAATCGGCGAGTTGAATCAAGCCATTCGGGACCTGCTGATCAAACTGAACACCCGGCCATTCCGCAAACGCGAGGGGAGCAGGGCGAGTCTGTTTCAGGCCATTGATAAGCCGGTCCTGTCACCGTTGCCCGCCGAGCGTTTCGACCTGAGCGAGTGGGCTAAAGCCAGGGTCAACATCGATTACCACGTAGTGTTCGACCACAACTTCTACAGCGTGCCGTACTACCTGGTGCAGGAGTTGGTCGAGATCCGTTCGATGCCCGCAACGGTGGAGATTTTTCATAAGGACAAGCGTGTGACGTCGCATGTGCGCAGCCGGGGAAAAGGCCAGCTGGTTACCAACGGCGAGCACAGACCGAAGAGTCACCTCGAACATCTGGAGTGGACGCCTTCGAGGATGATCAAGTGGGCGGGCAGCGTCGGGCCCAATACGGCGCGGCTGTTCGAGCGCATTCTCTGAGACCAGCCGCAGCCGGAGATGGGCTATCGCGGCTGTCTTGGCAGCATCCGGCTGGCGAAGAAGTATTCCGGCGAGCGCACCGAAGCGGCAGCAGAGCGTGCTCTGTTGACAGGCGCGGGCTACTTCGATGGAGGTGAGGTATGCTCATCGAACCGGTGATGGAGAAGCTTGTCTCTATGCGTCTCACCGGCATGGGCGAGGGGTTAAAAGCGCAGCAGCAGGACCCGGCTGTCGCCGACCTGAGCTTCAATGAACGCCTCGCCATGCTGGTGGATCAGCAATGGAACTGGCGTGAAAACCAGGCGCTGGACCGGCGCATGAAAGCCGCGAAACTGCGCGGCAACGCCTGTATGGAAGAGATCGACTTCCGCGCTTCGTGCGGTCTGGACCGAAGCCTGATCCGGGCATTGGCGCAGGAATCGGGCTGGGTATCGAAGCACGAGAATATCTTCGGACTCGGGCCAACGGGTGTCGGCAAGAGTTTCGTCGCTTCCGGCCTGGCGCAAAACGCCTGCCGCGACGGTTACTCGGTGTTCTACGTGAGGGCGCAGGCGATGTTGCGGGATCTGGGGCTGGCGCGCGCCGACGGCAGTCTGCGGCATCTGCTGGCGCGGCTTGGGCGCATTGATGTGATGGTTATTGATGACTGGGCGATGGCACCGATGACGGAGACCGAACGGCGCGACTGCTGGGAGATCTGCGAGGAACGCTACCTGCGCCGTTCAACGGTTCTGACCTCGCAACGGCCCATCAGCCGGTGGCATGAACAGATCAGTGACCCAAAAGTGGCAGACGGCATTCTCGACCGCCTGGTTCATAATGCGCACCGTATCGAGATGAAGGGGGAATCGATGAGAAAGCGAGGCAAGGCGTAGCGCAAACCACGGCTCCGGGCTTCGGCGCGCTGAGCGGGGACAAGGCCTGCGTCCCTTTCCCCGCACCCCTTTCCTTGCAGTCGGCAGCCAGCCTCCGCTTCGCTCCGGAAACCCCTTCGGAGAATGGAAATCCTTGACGAAGCCGAACACTACCTGCACAATCGCAAGGCTAGCGTCGCTTCGCTCCGATCAGCGTTCGACATCATCCCGGAATGGCGTTCACCTTCGCCGGAATACGCACTATTGACGCGAAGCTTGAAATCGGCACCCAGAATCAGGTGATCGAAGTGAGCGCCGATGCGGTCACTCTTCAGGTGGACAGCCCCGTCCGCAGCAGCACCATCAACTCGAAACAGATCACGGAACTGCCCTTCTCAGGCCGGAATCCCGTGGCCCTCGCCCTCACCGTTCCGGGCGTCTCCACCAGCCGCATCGGCGTTGGTGGAACCGGCTCATTCTCAATGAATGGCTCCCGTAGCCGCTCGAACAACTTCCTAATTGACGGCACTGAGAACAACGACATCTCCGTGGCCGGTGAGGCTTTCAGCATCACGCTTCCCGACATGGTGCAGGAGACCAGTGTCCAGACTTCGAACTACGATGCAGAATTTGGCCGCGCAGCCGGTGCGGTTGTCAACGTGGTCACCAATGACGACGCGATTACCACTACGCAGGGCCTCGACCCGGCAGTCCAGAAACGTGGCACGCTTCTTTCCTGCACCGAGAACATTTGGGGTGCCACCTTTGGCGGCCCTATCATCAAGAACAAGACCTTCTTCTTCGCAGGCTTCCAGGAAGATCGCCAGAAGTCGAGTGGATCGTCCACGGCAGCCGCGCCCACCGCCGCCGGTTGGGCCCCGCTCAACTCGCTGTTCCCGAACAGCGCGAATCCCCTCGTGGACCTCTACCGTGCGGTTCTGGCAGGGACCACCGCCACGGCACAGCCGACTATAATCGCGCGGGGCAACAACCGCCCGGGTATTGAGTTCGGCACGGCTACCCTTGGCTACGCCAACTTGGTCGGTGACCGCCTCTTCTCTATTAAAGGCGACCATCGCTTCAGTGACAGCGACTCCATGAGTGCCCGCTACGCCACTCAGGATCGGCCCATTCGTCCCGCCTCGGTTAGTTATCCCGGCATGAACACGAATCAGGCGAACCCCTTCAAAAACGGGATTTTCTCTGAGACGCACATCTTCTCGCCGTCAATGACAAACGAATTGCGCCTGGGTTATAACCGGATCGATCTCGTATTCCCGGTCGATACCACCAGGCCTCTCGGCAGGACCTGCCGCAATACTCCATCGCCGGTCTGCCGACTGCCAACATCACTAACCTGGGTATTGCCACCAACCTTCCCCAGGGGCGCGTTGCCAACAACTACACCTTGCAGGACACCATTTCGGTGGTGAAGGGGGGCCACACCTTCCGCGTCGGCGGGGATCTCCTCCTGCAGCGCTCCCGGCAGTTCGCGCCAATCAACGAACGCGGTTCACTAACCTACCACCATTTTTGGCGGCCTGGCTCGGGAGAAAGCGCCTTCACTGTTCGACCGTCCCCATCGGTTTGTCGCCACGGCAATCTACGAGTTGCCCTTCTTCCTGAGCCGGAAGGACTTTCTGGGGGATGCTTTCGGCGGGTGGCAGATCTCGGGCGTGTATTCCCTCGAATCCGGCGTTCCGTACACGGTGGTGAATGGTATTGACGCAGACGGGATCGGCCTGACGCCAATCCAGGCGGAGCGATGGGTGCCCATGCCCTGCCACTTTCCAGCAGCCCAACCGGCTATGTGAATCCCGATGCAGGCAACGCGCCGATTGAGCGGAGTGCGGCACAGTACGTGGTGCTGGCGGCCAATTCCGGTCGTACCGGCAACGCGGGTCGCAACACGGAAAGAACCCCTGGGCAGAACACCCCGAGTGTCAGCCCGTTCGCGCCCAGGCCTGGCACCCTGAGTTCCAATGCGAACACGGCAGCTTCGGGACGTTTCCTGAACGCAACACTGATGGATGGTGGGGGGCGTGTGATCCGGTATCAGTTGAAGCTGATCTTCTGATTCCGGGCCTTCGTGCCTTTGATCAGATAGTATGGAGGCGATGGCTGAGCGCAGGAAAATCCGGGTTTTGATTGTTGATGACCATCCGGTCGTACGCTTTGGGATTGCCGCGATTGTAGGCAGCCAGCCCGACATGGTGGTGGTGGGAGAGGCCAACACAGGTGAAGAGGCTGTCGAGTTTTGCCGTCAGCAGGAAACCGATATCGTGTTGATGGATCTGAAGAGGCTGTCGAGTTTTGCCGTCAGCAGGAAACCGATATCGTGTTGATGGATCTGCGCCTGCCGGGTATGAATGGGGTGGAGGCCATCACCGCTATCCGCCAGCTTTCACCCGAACCGCGATTCATCGTGCTGACCACTTACGATGGCGACGAAGATATCTTCCGGGCACTTGCGGCCGGGGCTCAGGCCTATCTGCTGAAAGCCATGTCGCACGTGGAACTGGGCAACGCCATCCGCAAAGTTTATGCGGGTTTGAAAGTCCTGCCGGCGGAGATCTCTAAAACCCTGACGGAACGCACCCCTGGCTCAGAACTGAGTCCAAGAGAACTACAGGTTCTGAACCTGATTGTGGATGGGCGCAGCAACCGGGAAATCGGAGAAGCGCTCGGCATCAGCGAGGCGACCGTGAAGTGGCACGTCAACATAATTCTGAGCCGTATGAATGTGACGGACAGGACCCAGGCGACGGTGGCAGCGCTGAAGCGCGGCATCGTCCACCTCACCTGAGGACCGACTACGGTGAAGCCCCTCTGCATCGGTCTCCTTGCGGCTACTGCGGCCCTGGCGGTCGCCCTGCCGCCGCCCTCGTCGCTCGAAGAACTCAGCTACAGCAGACGCGTTTGGCAGAGCCGTGACGGCTTGCCGGAAGATCTGGCGCAGGCATTGGCGCAGACCCCGGATGGTTATCTCTGGATTGGCTCCAGTGGAGGCCTGGTTCGGTTTGACGGGGTGCAGTTCACGGTATTTGGACCCGCGAACGAGCCTGCCTTTCGGGATGACAGCGTGTATTCGTTGCTGGCCGCGCGGGACGGCTCATTGTGGATTGGCACCGAGGGTGGCGGCCTTGTGCACTACCAGCATGGTCGCTTCCGGGGCTACGGCGCGCAGGAGGGTTTGACCAACGGCTTTGTCCGGGTGATCCGGCAGGATCGGGCGGGCAGGCTTTGGGTGGGCACGGATAAAGGGCTGTTCCGCATGGAGGGAGAGCGGTTCGTGCGGATTGATGCACGGGATGGAATTCCCGCCATGAGCCTGAACGGAATCGTCGAGGATACGGAAGGGAACTTGCTGGCAGCCGGTACCGGGCTTTTGGTTTTGCATAAAACCGGGCACGAGTATTACGCGGTTCGGAAAGACCGGGCGGACGACAACATTCGGGTTCTGGAACTGGACCATGAAGGTGCCATCTGGATTGGTACGATCTCTGGTCTGCGGCGGCTTCCGCACGGGCTGCGGGGAGATCCGTTCGCAGAGTCCACGCTGTTGGAGAACATCCGGGTGAGTGAGATCCATGAAGTCGGCAACAGTATTTGGATTGGAACGCACGGCCATGGTTTGCTGCGATGGAAAGACGGCAGGATGGTGCGGGTCACTACCAGCGGGGGGCTCCCGCACAATGATGTGCTGAGCATCAGCGGAGACAGTGAAGGGAATCTGTGGGTGGGCACGCAGGCGGGGCTGACAAGGATCAGCCCGAGTGCAATCACCACGCTCCACGTTCCGGCGGGCGACGCGGAAGGTATCAATACGGTTTATGCCGACCCGGCAGGCGGCATGCTGGTGACGTCCGTCAATGGCCGCCTGTATGAAGGGCGGAACAGAACGCTGGTGCCGGTCCGCTTGCCTGCGGCAATTGCCAATGTGTCGATCCGCAACGCGTTCCGCGCTCATGATGGTGCCCTGTGGCTGGGGACATTCGGGCGTGGCGTATATCGCATAAGAGCGAACGAGCCGGTGGCACACTATTCGGTGGCGAACGGGCTGATCAACGACTTTACCAGGGCCTTTTGCGAGAGTCGGGACGGGAGTCTGTGGATCGGGACCAATGGTGGCGTGAGCCATTTGAAGGCTGGACAACTGCAGAACTTCGATGTGGAGAACGGGTTGATCTACAACAGCGTCCGGGCGATTGTGGAGGATCGCGCCGGGGTCATCTGGGTGGGCACAGAGGGTGGCATCACACGCACCGCGAACGGGAGCTTCCTGAACGACGGGAAGCTGGACGGCTTGAAGGGACAAAAGGTCTGGGCGCTGTTTGAGGATAGTGACGCGGTGATGTGGATCGGCACGCACGGGTCCGGCCTGTATCGGTTTGCCAACGGGACTTTGACACACGTTCCGGGGGGCAGGGGAATTCCGGACAAGATCCATTTCATCGGAGAGGACAAGCAGGGGCAGTTGTGGCTGACGAGTTCGGCCGGGGTAGTCTCGATGCCGAGGAAGAATCCGGATGCGCTGCGGCTCTACAACACTTCGGACGGGTTGCCGACGAACCAGATGAACGGCGGGATGCAGGCGGCAGGCGCGATTTCGGCGGCGGGCGAATTGTGGGCTCCGAGCACGAGCGGTGTGGTGGTGATCGCGGCGGGCGCGGCGCGGGCGAATAAGCTGCCACCGTTGTTTCTGGAGCGGGCGATTGCGGGCGAGTTATCGGTTGAAATTCGGGACGGAACGCCTATTGAAGTGCGGCCAGGAACCGGAAAGCTGGAGTTGCACTACACGGCGATCCAGCTGCGATCCCCGGAAAGGCTTCGTTTCCGGTACTGGATGGAAGGCGCTGAAAAAGGGTGGAACCAGGTTGGCGACCGGCGGATCGCGTACTTTACGAATCTTTCGCCAGCCAGGTACCAGTTCCACGTGGCGGCCTGGGACGTGGATAATCCGGCCAGAGTAGTGGAGAAGGTCTTCGCTGTGGTGCTGCTGCCGGCGTATTACCAGACATGGTGGTTTCTTGCGCTGCTGGGCATAGCAGCGCTGAGTCTGGCGCGGGGCTACTATCTGCTGCACTTACGGAATGTGCGGCGACAGTTCGAAGCGGTGCTGGAAGAGCGGAGCCGCCTGGCACGGGAGATGCATGACACGGTGATCCAGGGCTGCGTCGGGATCTCGACCTTACTGGAGGCTGCCGCCAGCACTGGCGAATCCGCCCCGGACGTGAGCCGGATGCTGATTGGACGGGCGAGGGATGAAATTCGGACGACGGTAGAAGATGCGCGGTCGGCAGTATGGAACTTACGGCACAGCGAGGACGGCGGCAGCATTGGGGAAGCGATAGCGAAGCTGGTGGCGAGGGTACGGGAGGAGTCGGGGATTACCGTGGAACTGGAGACTTCAGGTATCGCGACCGCGCTGGGGGCGGAACCCGAGAGGGGCGTCGTCCTCTCGGCACGGGAGGCGCTGAGCAATGCGACCCGGCACTCGGGGGCCACCCGCGTTGTCGTGAAGCTGGGGTTTGGCAGGGAGTGGCTGGCTGTGGATGTGATCGACAACGGCGACGGGTTTGAGTGGACGGGACAGGCAGAGGGCGGGAGCCGACATTACGGGCTGATCGGCATGAAGGAGAGGATGGAGAAGCTGGGCGGCACGTTCTATCTGGAGAGTACGCCGGGCCAGGGGACGTGGGTTCGGCTGCGGGTTCCGGCGGCGGGTTAGGCGGTGCGTCGGCAGGGTCCAACCGCACGCTGACGCGTGGCGGCTCGGCACGGCTGGGGCGAATGGGAGTGGCGGGTGCCGGTTCCGGGAGCCGGGTTAGTCCGTGTAGAACCTTCTGACGCGGGCACTGATGCTGCAGAGGATGTTGTAGGAGATGGTGCCGGCGGTTTTCGCGAGCTGCTGGGCGTCGAGCGAGACGTCCCCCTCGGAACCGAGGAGGGTAACTTCGTCTCCGGGTTGGAGTTGGGGTGATTGGGTGATATCGATGGTGGTCAGGTCCATGGAGACGGTGCCGACGATGGGAGCGAGGCGGCCTCCGGCGATCACCTTGCCCTTGTTCGAGAGGCGGTGGGGAACTCCGTCGGCGTAGCCTGCGGCGAGAATCGCCAGGCGGGTTGGAGTCTCGGCTTGCCAGGAGCCACCATAGCCGACACGGGCTCCGGCGGGAATGTCTTTGACAGCAACGATGTGGGTCTTCCATTGCAGCGCGGGCCGGACATGGAAAGTAGCCGACGGGGCCGCGCCTCTGGCCGGTGAGACATAGCCGTAGATGGCGTGGCCGGGGCGGACGAGGGAGAGCCAGGCCCCGGGCCTTGGGTAGGCCACGGCGTTGGTGCTGGCGAAGTGCATCAGCGGCGGCTGAACCCCCAGGTTGCGGAGGGCGGTGGCCTTTTCATGAAAGAGGCGGATTTGTTCGGGCGACTGGTCGGAGGTGAAATCTGTGGCAGAGGCGAAGTGCGAGAGGAGCCCTTCCACCGTGAGGCCCGGCGCAGCGGCAAGCGCAGTGGCAATCTGGTTCGCCTCGGCGAGGGTTCCCAGGCGGTCCATGCCGGTATCGAGTTTGAGGTGGACCTTCGATATCCGGGCTTCCGCGAAGAGGCGAAGTTCGTCGAGGGAATGAACGACGGGAGTGAGATTCTGTTCGCGGACGGCTTCGAACTCCCAGGGCATGACTCCGGCCATGACGAGGATGCGCTGGGTGAGCCCGGCGGTGCGGAGGGTGACGCCTTCGTCAACGGAACTAACGGCCAGCCATTCGATGCCTTCACGGGCGAGAACGCGGGCGACTTCGACGGCTCCATGGCCGTAGGCATCGGCTTTGACGACGCCGATCACACCCGGTTCATTGGTTGAACGGGTGGGGGCGACGGCGTCACGGACGGCGCGGTAGTTGGCGGCGATGCGGGAACGGGAGATTTCGACGTAACAGCGGGCGTTGCGGGGCACTGATTTCATTTTCCGCTATGCACGGTTCAGAGCTCGGCGGGGCCGTCGAGGTAGCGCCAGAGGTACCAGCAGGCGATGGAGCGCCAGGGTTGCCAGGAGGCGGCGAGTTGCTCCATTTCGGGCGGTTTGGGGAGGTCCGGGAGGTTCCAGGCCTTCTTCATGGCGCTGCGAATGCCGAGGTCGGCGACCGGGAGGACGTCTTCGCGCCGGAGGGCGAACATCAGGAACATTTGAGCGGTCCAGACACCGATGCCTTTTACCTGGGTGAGGTGGGCGATGACGTCGGCATCGGGCAGGTTTGCCAGAGATTCGAACACGATGTTGCCCTTGCGGGTGTGTTTGGCCAGTTCGCGAATATAGAGCGTTTTCTGGCCGGAGAGCCCGAGCTTCCGCATGCGCGGGATGCGGAGTTTCATGATGCCGGCGGGGGTTAACTCTTCGTCGTCGCCAGATGAACGGACCGCCTCCAGGAGACGGCCGAAGATGACGCTGGCGACACGCCCGCTGAGCTGCTGGTAGACGATGGAGCGGACGAGCGTATCGAAGGTCGGGTCGCGGTACTGCATGGTGCAGGGGCCGACCTGTTTGAGGATTCCGGCGAGGACGGGGTCTTTTTTGAGATGCTTGAGCGCAGCACGCATAATGAAACAGAGTTGGCGCGGCGCACGTCCTGAAGTCAGGCAGTCGCGCCGGAACGCTATATGAAGATAATACGCTTATTTCTCGCGGGGTTGATTTTGTTGCCCCAGACGCAGGTTGGGGTTCAGGCGCAGCAGCCCCCCCCGAAGCAGGAGCAGCAGAAGCCGGACGAGGATTTGGGCGATCCGATTCGGGTAGACGTGGATGTGGTGAACGTCTACTGCTCGGTGCGGAACAAGCAGAACAATATCGTAATCAACCTGAACAAGGACGATTTTGATCTGGCGGAAGATGGCCAAAAGCAGAACATCAAGTACTTCACCCGCGAGACTGACATTCCCCTGACCATCGGGTTGCTGATTGACGTGTCGGGGAGCCAGATCAATCTGATTGAGCAGGAGCGCCGCGCGGGGGGGCAGTTCTTCTCGTCGGTACTGCGCAAGAAGGATATGGCGTTCCTGATTCAGTTCGGGGCAGAATCGGAACTGCTGCAGGATATGACCGGGACACCTCGTCTGCTGCAGGACGGTTTGCGGCGGCTGAAGCCGAATACGGGGATGTCGGGCATTCACCCGGGGCCGGTGCCGACGATGTCGAAGCAGCGCGGAACGGTGCTGTTCGACGCGGTCTATGTGGCGTCGAAGGACATGCTGGCAAACGAAGTGGGCCGCAAGGCCATCGTCATCATCACGGATGGTGAGGATTTTGGCAGCACGGAGAGCGAGCGCACGGCGATTGAGGCGGCGCAGAAATCCGATGCGATTATTTATGGAATTCTGTACGCGGACCGGCAGTTCTATGGGTCGATGAACCTTGGCTCC
>RGPS01000130.1 GCA_010084195.1 Terriglobia bacterium | reverse complement strand
CCGGGTTTTCCCGGGTTTTCCCACCCTTTTCAACCCCTTTCGCCGGGTCTTTACCCCCTCTTTCCGGCACCCCAACCCAGCCTCCCCGGTCCAATTCGGACCGCCCCCCGTCCTCTGCTGCGCCTCAAAAAATGATAAGATTTCCCAGATAGCCATGCGAGCTCTAATACTGGCGGCCTGCGCCGTTACCGCCGCCTCGGGGATCGCCCACGCCGCCGATGCCCCCAGCTTTACCCGCGACGTCCGCCCCCTCCTCCAGCGCCAATGCCAGGGCTGCCACCAGCCCTCCTCCAAAGCCGGAAACCTCGACCTCACCACCTTTGAAGGCCTCACCAAAGGTGGCAATCGCGGTCCCGCCGCGCCCCTTCTCGTCAAATACCTCAAGGGCGAATCCCAACCCCGCATGCCCCTCGGTGGCGCGGCCCTCCCCAATGACCAGATCGAGACCATCGCCGCCTGGGTCGGAGCCGGCGCCAAAAACGACACAGCCCAAACCCCAGCCGACACCATCTCCGCCGCCCATCCTCCCGTCTACACCCAGGCCCCCGTCATCTCCGCCCTCGCCTTCTCCCCCGATGGCCAAACTCTCGCCGTCTCCGGCTATCGCGAAATTCTCCTCCACAAAGCCGACGGCAGCAGCCTCACCGGACGTCTCGTCGGCCTCTCCGAACGCCTCAACTCCATCGTGTTTTCCACCGATGGCAAACTGCTCGTCACCGCCGGTGGCACCCCTGCACGTTTCGGCGAACTCCAGGTCTGGGACACCACCACCTCCAAACTCCTCCGTTCCATCACACTAACCAACGACACTCTCTTCGGCGGTGCCATCTCCCCTGACGCCAAAACCCTCTCAGCCGGTGGTGCTGATAACACCGTCCGCCTCGTCGAAACCGCCACCGGCAAAGAACTCCAGAAAATCGGCAACCACGAAAACTGGGTCCTCTCCACTGTTTTCGGCGTGGACAGCAAACGCCTCGTCTCCGTCTCCAAAGACCGCGCCGCCAAGCTGATTGACTCCGCCTCCGGTGGCTTCCTCGAAAACGTCAACCTCCTCCGGGGCGAACTCACCGCCATTGCCCGCCACCCCAATAAGGACATCGTCGTCATCGGTGGCGAAGAGCGCATCCCCTACATCTATTTAATGGACCGCCCCAAGGTCCTCAAGACTGCCGATGACACCACCCTCGTCCGCAAACTTCCCCGTCAGGATGGCCTCATCACCGCCCTCGCCTGGTCGCCCGATGGCAAACGCATCGCCGTTGCCGGCATCGCCCCTCTGGTCAACATCTACGACGCTGATACTGGTCAACCCGTCGCGGCCTGCAAAGGCCACACCGCCGGAATCTACGCCCTCAGCTTTACCCCCGACTCCACCCGCCTCGCCAGCGGCGGCTTCGACGGCCACGTTCGCATCTGCAACGCCGCCACCGGAGAAGTCGTGAAGGATTTTGTCGCTGTACCCCTAACGCTGGAAAAAATGCCGCAGGTGACCAAATGAAGCTATTCCTCAGTCTCTGCCTCGCAGCTACCGCTATCGCCGCGCCGCCGAGCTTAACCGAAATTGCCCCTCGCGGAGCCCAACAGGGCAAGACCCTCACCGTCACCCTCTCGGGCCGTGACCTCGCCGAAGGCTCGAAGATCCTCTCCACCCTCCCGGCCATCTTCACGCCTCTCACGCCCACTATGAAGGGCCTTACTTACTTACTCGAACTCAAGGCAGACGCCCCTCCCGGCGTCTATCCCATCCGCGTCCAAAACCCCAACGGCCTCTCCAATATCCTCTTCTTTACCGTTGGCACCTTCCCGGAGATCAGCGAATCCGAGACCCCCAACAACTCCCTCGCCACCGCCGAATTCATCAAAGCCACCCCCGTCACCCTCAACGGAACGCTCAAGGGTCCCGACCGCGACTACTACCGCATCGCCGGCAAGCTCAACCAGCGCCTCGTCTTCGAAGTGGAAGCCCGCCGCTCCGGCTCGGCCATTGATTCTGTCCTTGAACTCCACGACGAAAAAGGCACCCTCCTCGCCCGCAACGAAAACGCGCCCGGCCTCGGCACCGATTCCCGAATCGACTACACCTTCCCACGCGACGGCAACTTCTACCTCTCCCTCCACGATGTCCGCTTCAGCAAACAGGACCAGAATTTCTACCGCCTGAAGATCGGTACTTTCGCCTACCCGGAAGCCATCTTTCCCTTAGGTGGACGCCACGGCGAGACCGTCGAATTCGAATTCTCCAGCCGCAAGTCCGGCATCACGAAGACCACCGTGAAACTGCCCGAGACCGGAGCTTTCACCACGCTCGCCATGCCCGGTTCCCCCACCCTGCCGTTCCCCATCGCCCTTACCGACGCAGCCGACATCATCAACGGACGCATTGCCAAACCTGGCCAGATCGACCGTTACCCCATCAAGGTCACGCCCGGCGAAGTCCTCCTCATCGAACTTCTCTGCCGCGAAATCGGCACCTCACGTCTCGACGCCCTGGTCACCCTCTACGACGCCAAAACCCAAAAGAAACTGACTGCCGTTGGCGATCAGCCTCCCGTTATCGATCTCTTCAACCCCAGCCTCATTGGCCGGATCCAGGGCGACCCTGTCATCAACTTCACCGTTCCCGCCGATACCGCCGAGATTACCCTCGCCGTCGAGGACCTCGCCCGGCGCGGCGGCCCCGAATTCGGCTACCGTCTCAGCATTCGCAAACAGGCCACCGAATTTCTCGTCTCCGCCAGCCCCGCTTACCTCAACGTTCCCAGGGGCGGCACTGTCCAGGTTGCCGTCAATCTCGACCGCCGCGGCTACGATGGCGAGGTTCATGCCACCATCCCCAATCTGCCCAAAGGCTGGCATGCCGCAGGTGGCTTCATCGCGCCCGAAATTCTCGACTCCACCGGAGCCCGCTCCGGCAGTCGCAGCGGAGTCATCACTGTCACAGCCGACCCCGACGCCGAACTGCCCACCACCGACTTCAAAGTTGTCGCCGAAGGAGGTGGCTTGAAGCGCACCGCCGCAGGCTCCGGAGCTGTCATTGATGTCGCCGCCGGTACCGGCCTCCCGGACGCTTCCTCCACTGATCGGCAGAAAGCCTTCACCGCACCTTGGCTCAACATCGCCATGCCCGCAGCCCTCACCAATCCCCCGGCTGCCGCTCTCTCCGTCAAACAAATCAAACGCACCGAGATGGCGGAAGGGGACGCCTTCGATTTCGAATGGACCATCACCACGAAGAACCCCGGTCTGGCCATGCCCACCAACATCGCCGTCAATGCGCCCGGGGCCAAAGACCTCCGCACCATCGACATGAAGCCGACCGCCAAAGGTGCCCCCACCGGAACCTTTCGTGTCACCACTACAAAATCCACCGCGGCCGCCACCTACGATTTCATCGTCTCTGCCAATCTGACCGTGGATGGCAATCGCGAAACAATCTTTTCCCAGGCCATTCCCTGGGCGGTATCGAATAAAGAGGTATCCAGTAAATGAAGCCCCTTCACTTGTTTCTCTGCCTCGCTCTGCCCGCCGCAGCCGCAGAACCCGTCACCTTCCTCCGCGACGTCGCGCCCATCCTAAACAAGGTCGGCTGCACCTCCGGTCCCTGTCACGGCGCGGCTAAAGGCAAGAACGGTTTCAAACTCTCTCTCCGCGGCTATGACCCGGAATTCAACTACCAGGCCCTCCTCTACGACCTCGGCGGTCGCCGCTTCAACCGTGCCGACCCAGGGCAGAGCCTCATGCTCGCCAAGCCAGCCCAGCAGGTCCCCCACGGCGGCGGTCTGCGTCTCGAACCTGGCTCCTCGTACTACCAAACCATCTTTAACTGGATCGCCCAGGGTGTGCCGTATGGTGACGCCGCCAAAGACGGGATCGCCAGCATCGAGATGTTGCCCGCCTCCCTCGAACTCGCGAAGCCTGAAGAATCGCAGCAGATCAAGGTTGTCGCCCACTTCCTCGACGGAAAAACCCGCGACGTCACCAAAGAAGCCGTCATCGCCAGTAACATCCCCGATGTTGCCGATGTCTCGAACGAAGCCGTCGTGAAAGGCTTCCGCATCGGCGAAGCCACCATGCTCATCCGCTACGAAGGGAAGTTCGGCACCGTGCCCGTTACCGTCCTGAATCCGAAACCCGGCTTCACCTGGAAGGCTCTCCCGCAGAATAACTACATCGACCAGTTGATCGATGCCAAGCTCAAGCGCCTCAAGATCCAGCCCACCGCCGCCGCCGATGACGCCACCTTCCTTCGCCGCGTCACCGAAGATCTCACCGGCCAGGCCCCCACCCCGGCTGAAGTTCGCGCCTTCCTCGCCACTCCCAATCGCCCGGCGATGATCGAAAACCTCCTCGCCCGCAAGTCATACGTCGATCACGCAACCCTCAAATGGGGCGATCTCCTCCAGAACAGCCGCAAGTTCCTCGGTGATAAAGCCACCTGGGAATTCCGCGAATGGCTCCGTGAATCGGTCGCGTCCAACAAACGCTACGACCAGTTCGTGCGCGAACTCCTCACCGCGCGCGGCAGCACCAGTGACAGCCCCGCTGCCAACTACTTCCGTGCCACCCGCGACCCCAAGCCCACCATGGAAAAGACGACTCAGCTTTTCCTCGGCGTCCGCATGGTCTGCTCCCAGTGCCACGACCATCCCTTCGAACGCTGGACCCAAAACCAGTACTACGAGATGACCTCGTTCTTCGCAACCGTCGGCATCCGCTCCGGCTTCGAGAGTGGCGAAGAAATTCTCTTCGACAAACGTGACGACTACGACATTCGCCACCCCAAAGATGACCGTGTCATGCAGCCCAAATTCCTCGTCGGCAACGCGACGCCTTTGCCTGCCGATGCCAATCGCCGCCAGGCTTTCGCCGAATGGATCACCGCGAAGGAAAATCCCTTCTTCGCCAAGTCCATGGCGAACCGCACCTGGAGCTACTTCCTCGGCAAAGGCATCATCGACCCCGTCGATGACATCCGGGCCTCCAACCCTCCCACCAATGAAGCGCTCCTCGACGCCCTCACCAAGGATTTCAAGGATCACGATTACGACCTGAAGCACCTCATCCGGACCATCGTGAATTCCCGGGTCTATCAGGCCGGCATCCAGACCAACGAGTGGAGCGTAACCGACAACATCAACTTCTCCCACGCCATTCCCCGCCGCCTCAACGCCGAGCAGTTGATGGATGCTCTCACCCAGGCCACCGGCGTTCGGCCCGACTTCCCCGAAGTCCCCGAAGACACCCGAGCCGAAGAATTTCCCGATCCGCACGTCGGCAAAGATGGCTTCCTCGATCTCTTCGGTCGCCCCCAGCGAGACACCCCCGCCGAAGGTGAACGCAAAACGGACCTCAGCCTCCCGCAGGCCCTTAATCTCGTGAACGGCAAGTCAATCTCCGACTCCATCGGAGGCCCCACCGGTCGTATCGCCAAAGCGATCATCGCCGGAGCCACCGATAAGGCACTAATCGAAGAACTCTACATGGCAACCCTCAGCCGGGTCCCCACTGCGGGCGAACTCGATAAAGGCATCACGTATCTGCGGTCTGGAGACAGCCGCGCCGCACGCGCTCAGGACCTTCTCTGGGCGCTGGTCAACAGCAAAGCATTCCTGTACAACCGCTAGGAGACAAAAATGTTAACCATCCCAGGCAGAATCGGAAGAACATGCGAGGGCCTCTCCCGCCGCGACCTTATGCGCGTCGGCGGAGCCTCTCTCCTCGGCCTCAACCTGCCACAGTTCCTCCAATGGAAAGCCCAGGCGGCCGAAACCGGCGTCAGCGCCCTGAAGGGCGCGAAAGGCTTCGATACCGCCAAGTCCGTCCTGATGGTCTTCCTCCAGGGCGGCCCCAGCCATGTCGACATCTGGGATCCCAAACCCGACGCCCCCCTCAACATCCGGGGTGAATTCAAGTCCATCAAGACTAAAATCCCCGGCACCCACATCAGCGAGCACATGCCGATGATGGCCGACCAGCTCGATAAATGTACCCTCATCCGGTCCATGAGCTATACGCCCAACGGCCTCTTCAACCACACCGCGGCCATCTACCAGATGCTCACCGGGTACCCGCCCGATAAGGTCTCGCCCTCCGGCCAGCTCGAACCGCCGTCACCCGCCGACTTCCCCACCGCAGGCAGCCACATCGCCAAACGTAAGCCGCCGGTTGGTCCGGTGCTGCCTTTCGTTGAACTGCCGCGTCCCTTACAGGAATCGGGCGTCATCGGGAAGGGTGGCGCAGCCGGGTTCCTCGGCAAAGCCTACGACCCCTATCGCCTCTATCAGGACCCCAACAAGCCCATCCAGTTGGACGACTTGACCCTCCGCAAGGAAATCCAGCCCCAGCGCCTCAAAGATCGCTTTGAGCTCCTCAAGGGCATCAACGGCTCCATGCCCGATCTCGAAAAAGCGCTCAACGAGTACGCCATCGACGAATACTACGGCAAAGCCTACGATCTGGTCCTGAGCGGTAAAGCCCGCGATGCCTTCGACCTCGAAAAGGAATCTGAAAAGACCCGCGACCGCTATGGCCGGACCACCTTTGGACAGGGCCTGCTGCTTTCCCGCCGCCTTATCGAATCCGGTACCCGCTTTGTCCAGATGAATTGGCCGGCGGTCGCCAACGGGAACGCAGAAGTCGATTCCTGGGATACCCACGCCGCCAACTTCGGCCCGCTCAAGAATCTCCACTGCCCTGTTCTCGACCGCAGCCTGTCGGCCCTCCTCGAAGACATGTCCCAGCGAGGTCTGCTCAAGGAAACGCTCGTGGTCGCTGTCGGCGAATTCGGGCGTTCACCAAGAATTGGAGTCAGCACCTCGGGCAACTCCAACGCCCCCGACGGTCGTGACCACTGGCCTTACTGCTACAGCGCCATCGTTGCAGGCTGCGGCATCGGTGCCGGTCAGCAATACGGCGAATCCGACCAGACCGCCTCATCCCCCAAGGACAAGCCGGTCCACCCGAACGACCTGCTGGCGACCGTCTACTATGCCCTCGGCATCGACCCCGACACCACCATCTATAACCACCTCAACCAACCCAGAGAACTGGTTAAAGGCAAGCCCGTCACCGGCCTCTGGGCATAATCCGTTACTGGCTCTGGGCTGCGCGGGCGGCGACCATCGCCTGGACTCTTTTTACCGTAGAATCAATACGTTGGCGGGCATCCGGAATGCCGAGCGCCAGCCATTCCAGGCTGGCCAGGAACCCGGGGTTTCCAAACGCTTCCCGCAACTGAGGAATATAGGGTTCCACTTTGCCGAATACAACGATGAACTCACCATTGGCTTCCACGAACATTGCCTGATCAATGGCACCGTTTTTTACCAACGACGCGGCCATGTCCCAGTACGTCAGGACCATGCGGAGGTAGCCGCTTTGCGGGCCGATCATGGCGGCCTTCCAGTCATCAAAGGAGGTGGGGCTGAAGCCGATATAGAAATCGCGGGCCTTCCGGAGGGTTTCCTCCCTGCGTTGTTCGTACAGAGTAAGGATGAGCTGGGCGCTCTCAAAAGGAGTAGGCATCAGGCAATTCGATGCGCACAGGACGGCCGGGATTCGGGCTGCGATAAAATTGGGAATTGCCCTCCCCGCCCACAGGTATTCTGGATCGAATTGTGTCCCGCAAGCGCGAAGAACTCCGCGAAGCGGTGATTCCGGGGGCTGACCTGCGAGCGGCTGCCGCTCAGCTAACCCGTCGCGATTTCGCCGGGGCGCTGCGTCGTTCGGGCCCGGCCATCATTTCGGAAGCGAAAAAAGCCTCCCCCAGTAAAGGCGTCCTGGTGCAGGATTTTCAACCGGCTATTCTCGCCCGACAGTATGAAGAAGGTGGCGCCGCCGCCATGTCGGTTCTCACCGACCGGGATTTCTTCCAGGGTTCCGTCGCGCATCTCCAGGCGGCACGGGCTGCTTGCCGCCTCCCGGTAATCCGGAAAGACTTCACCATCGCCGAGTACCAGATTCTGGAAGCCGCCGCGATGGGCGCAGATGCGATTCTCCTGATCGCCGCGATTCTGGATGTGGCCGAAATGCGTGATTTCCGCCAGACTGCTGCAGCCTTCGGGATGGCGTCCCTCGTGGAAGCCCACAACGCAGCGGAAGTCGATGCGGCACTGAAGAGTGGGGCCGAGATCCTCGGTGTGAACAATCGCAATCTGAATACGTTCCAGGTGTCTCTCGATACTTCGCTTGAACTGGCTGAGCGAATTCCGCCGGGTGTAATCCGGGTAAGCGAAAGCGGAATCTTCACCCGGGACGATGTGATGCGGCTACAGGCCGCCGGGTATGATGCGTTTTTGGTGGGCGAGCATCTGGTGAAATCGGGTGACCCGGCGCAGGCCATCCGGGAACTGGTGGGCTGAAGTGCTGGTCAAAATATGCGGGATCACCAACCGCGAGGACGCTCTGGCGGCAGTTGAATTCGGAGCCACTGCACTGGGGTTCATCTTCTACCCGAAGAGCCCCCGGGCCGCTTCCGTCGAGGCTGTTTCGGAGTGGATTAGCGAGATTCCGGCTCAGATTCTTCGCGTGGGCGTCTATGTGAATGAAGCGCCTGCCGTGATTCAGGCGAATGCAGCAAAGCTGGGCCTCCATGTGGCGCAACTACATGGGGATGAGTCACCGGCACAGCACCCCGCCGGAACTGTGTGGCGCGCGTTGCGAGTGACTGGAGAGTCCATCGTGACGGATTATCCGGCGGACGCGTTGTTATTGGATGGCCCTGGCGGCGGAAAGACGTTCGACTGGAATATTGCGGCGCAGGCCGCAAAGTCTCGCAGGGTTATTCTGGCCGGTGGGTTGACGCCGGATAACGTCAGCCAGGCGATTGAAGCAGTCAGGCCCTGGGGTGTGGATACTGCCTCCGGCGTGGAAGCGAAACCAGGGCTTAAGGATCACGCCCGCATGAAACAATTTATAGAAACGGCTCTCAAAACCAAATGATCGCTACACAACCGGACGCTGGCGGGCACTTCGGGCCCTACGGCGGGCGCTACGTTCCCGAAGTGTTGATGTCGCCGCTCGAAGAATTACAGCGGACCTACGACGAAGCGAAGCAGGACCCCGAGTTCCATAAACAGCTCGACCATCTGCTGCATACCTACGCGGGGCGGCCAACGCCGCTGTACTACGCAAAACGCCTCAGCGAACGCCTGGGTGGCGCAAAGATCTACATCAAGCGCGAAGACCTGCTGCATACGGGTGCGCACAAGATCAATAACTGCCTGGGGCAGGCGCTGCTGGCACTGCGCATGGGCAAGAAGCGGATTATCGCCGAAACCGGCGCGGGCCAGCATGGCGTCGCCACTGCGACTGTCTGTGCCCTGTTCGGCCTCGACTGCACCGTGTATATGGGCGAGGAAGACATGCGGCGGCAGAGTCCGAATGTCTTCCGGATGCGTTTGCTGGGCGCGAAAGTAGTGCCGGTTACTTCGGGCAGCCGGACGCTGAAAGATGCCATCAGCGAAGCGATGCGTGACTGGGTAACGAACATTGACGGCACGCATTATCTGCTGGGGTCCGCGCTGGGGGCGCACCCGTATCCGGCGATGGTCCGCGACTTCCATCGTGTGATCGGCCTCGAAGCCCGCGAGCAGATTCTGGAAGCCGAAGGCCGCTTGCCCGACACCATAATCGCCTGCGTTGGCGGTGGCAGCAATGCCATTGGAATTTTCCACCCGTTTATCGCCGATGAGGGTGTGGGTTTGGTGGGGGTGGAAGCGGGAGGTCGCAGCATGGAACTCGGGCAACACGCAGTTCGCTTCGCGGGTGGTCTGCCCGGTGTGTTGCAGGGGACTCGCAGCTATCTTCTGCAGGATGAAGACGGCCAAATCGCGTTGACGCACTCGGTTTCCGCGGGCCTGGATTACGCCTCGGTTGGTCCGGAACATGCGTTGCTGCACGATATCGGGCGTGCGGAATATTGCTCCTGCGACGATACACACGCCATTGAAGCAGCGGTTACGCTGAGTCGTGAAGAGGGTATCATTCCTGCCCTCGAATCGGCTCATGCGGTGGCTGAAACCATCCGCCGCGCTCCGGAGCACCCGGGCAAGATCTTCATTGTGAATCTCTCGGGTCGCGGCGACAAAGACATTAATATCTATCGGGAAACTCTCCCGGAACTGGACCGTTTATGAGCCGTATTACTCAGCTTTTCGATCGCCTGAAGGCCGAGAATCGGACAGGTATGATCGCGTACCTGACGGCAGGGGATCCCACGCCCGACGCCACGCCCGGTCTGGTCGCGGCGCTGGAACGCGGTGGTGCCGATCTGATCGAACTGGGGGTTCCATTCTCCGATCCTATTGCCGATGGTCCGGTGATTCAGTTAGCTGGTGACCGCGCCATCAAGGCCGGCACCACCCTGAAGCGTGTACTGGCAATGGCTGCTGAGATCCGCAAAACTTCGCAAGTCCCTCTGTTGCTCTTCACCTATCTGAACCCGGCGCTGCGCTATGGCTTTGAGCGTCTGGCGGCAGACGCGGTGGCCGCCGGAATTGATGGCTGCCTGTTGACCGACGTCAGCGTAGAGGAAGCCGGCGATTACGTTTCGGTGATGCGCGCGGCTGGTCTGGACACGGTTTTCCTCGCAGCTCCGACGAGCACCGAGGCGCGTCTGGCTCTGGTGGCGAAGTATTCGAGCGGGTTTGTTTATCTGGTTTCACGCACAGGTATCACCGGTGAGCAGACGAGCTTATCCTCTGCCGCAATGCCGTTGGTGGAACGGATGCGAAAACACACGTCCCTGCCGCTGGCCATGGGCTTCGGGATTTCGACTCCCGCGCATGTGGCCGAACTAAAGGGCAAAGTGGATGCCGTCGTTGTTGGCTCCGCCGTGGTCCGCCAGATCGAACGTGACCCGAGCGGTGTGGAAGCTTTCATGAGCAGTCTCACAGCACCGCTGAAGGGCGATATATCGTAATCGTATGTCCGAAAACACGGCTGAACTTGAATTGGCTAAATGCCGCGCGCGCATTGACGATGTGGATCTGCGCCTGGTCGCGCTGTTGAATGAACGCACTCTGACTGTCCAGGAGATCGGGAGAATTAAGCAGTCTGCCAGCCTGCCAGTGTATGAGCCGAAGCGGGAAGACCTCGTCTATCAGAACGTGACGGCCAATAATCCGGGACCGCTGCCGAATGATGCCGTTCGGCGAGTGTTCGAACGCATCATGGACGAAATGCGAAAAGTACAGAGAGATCGAATGGAGAACAACGCATGATCGTCGTCATGGAAGAACGCGCTGCTGAAGAACTGGTCCAGAGGGTGATTGACCGCCTGATGGAGGATCGGTTTGATGTGCACCGTTCGACGGGTGTGCTGCATACAGTGCTGGGCGGCGTTGGTGGTCCGGATACCTTCGATACGCGTGTCGTTCAGATGATGGACGGGGTGAAGGAAGTCCATCGTGTGATCTCGCCGTATAAACTGGCGAGCCGGGCGTTTCGTCCCGAAGGCACGATTGTGAAGGCCGGCAAGGTAGAGATTGGCGGCAACAAACTGGTCGTGATGGCCGGGCCTTGTTCCGTCGAAAACAAGGACCAGATTGAACGGTCCGCCGACATTGTGGCCGATGGTGGTGCGGAAATCATCCGTGGTGGCGCGTTCAAGCCCCGGAGTTCTCCTTACAGTTTTCAGGGGCTGGGTGAGGCGGGTTTACAGATGTTGCGCGAAGCCGCGGATCGGCGTGGTTTGGCGGTTATCAGCGAAGTGATGGAGATTTCCCAGATCCCGCTGCTGGCTGCGTATTCGGATATTTTGCAGATCGGTGCCCGCAACATGCAGAACTTCAATCTGCTGCGCGAACTGGGTAAGATCCGGAAGCCTGTGCTGCTGAAACGTGGTCCTGCGGCCACCATTGAAGAGCTGCTGCTTTCGGCGGAGTACATTCTCTCCGGCGGCAATTACGAAGTGATTCTGTGTGAACGCGGCATCCGGACCTACGAGACATACACAAGAAATACCTTTGATGTATCGGCGATTCCGGCTGTGAAGAAGTTATCGCACCTGCCGATGGTGGGCGATCCTTCGCATGGTACGGGGCGTCGGGATATGGTTCCGGCGATGGCTCGTGCGGCTGTTGCGGCGGGGGCTGATGCGCTGCTGATGGAAGTCCATCATGATCCCGAACATGCGATGAGCGATGGGGCGCAGTCGTTGAATCCTGTGCAGTATATGGAACTGATGACACAGTTGCGGGCGTTGGCTCCGGTGCTCGGTCGCAGTTTGTAATGCGGACGGTTGCCATCGTCGGGGTGGGCCTGATTGGCGGGTCGTTTGGGCTGGCGCTCCGCAAGGCGGGGTTTCCCGGCTCGATCCTCGGTGTCAGTTCTACCGGCACGATTGAGAGTGCGATCCGTTGCGGCGCGGTTGACCGGGGTGCCTCTTTGGAAGAAGCTGCCGGGGCTGCGGATCTGGTCTTCCTGGCGCAACCTATCTATGGGATTATTGCCACCCTTGAGAAACTGAAGCCGTTGCTGGGCAAATACACACTGGTGACGGATGCGGGTAGTACCAAACAGGCAATTTCTGAAGCTGCTCGGGCAAACCTGCAAGCAGATCAGTTCCTGGGCGGGCATCCGATGGCGGGGGGGGAGAAGCGGGGCGTGGAAGCCGGGCGCGCCGAGTTGTTCGCCGGACGCCGCTGGATTCTGGACGTGAATTCTGCGAACCAGGACCACCCGACGACGCGCGTTTTGCGGAAGTGGATTGCTGAGTTCGGGGCGCAGGAAGTCGTGATGGACGCCGCCACGCATGATCGTCTGGTGGCATGGGCTTCCCATCTGCCGCAGTTGGCATCGACAGCGCTTGCTTCGGCGATTCAGGATTGTATGCCGGCCGCGCAGGCGGTGGCCGGGCCCGGCCTGATGGACATGACCAGGTTGGCGCTGAGTTCCTGGGATCTCTGGAACGACATCCTGGAGACGAATAAACCAGAGGTAGCCGCTGCGCTCGACGGTTACATTGCCAAGCTGCAGGCTCTGCGTGCCGACATGGCTCGCGAGTTCGAGAACGGCAGTGGATTCGCCGCGGGACTTCGCAAGTAGCAAACTTCGCAAGTAACCTTGACAGTCCGGGGTTGCCTCCTGTAGGCTTGAATTTAGGCATGCCTAAATTACTTCAGGAGATCATGTGACCAGAGTTGCGATTCAGGGGGAGCCTGGCTCTTACAGCGAGTGCGCAGCGCTCGATTTCTTCGCCGGTGAAGACCCGCAGATTGTCCCTTGTCGGGATTATCCCGACCTGTTCCGGGCGGTAAACGAAGGTACTGCCGACTGCATGGTGATCCCGATTGAGAACTCGGCGGCGGGTTCTGTGTATCCGTATTACGACCTGCTGCTGGAGTACGCGACGGAACACGGCTTCCGCGTTGTTAGTGAACGGAAACTGCGGATTCGGCATAATCTGATCGCACATCAGGACGCGAAGCTGGAAGAAATTACCGAAGTCTGGTCACACTTTCAGGCGCTCGATCAGTGCCGGGTTTTTCTGCAGAGCCATGGCATGCGGATGAAAGCGGTGTACGACACCGCTGGTGCTGTGCAGGAGATCGCGGAGCAGGGCCTGCGGCATGTGGCGGCAGTCGGCAGCGCTCAGGCAGCTGCCGATAACGGCATGAAGATTCTGGCGCGGAACATCACGAACCATGTAGACAACTACACACGGTTTCTGCGGGTGGAGAAGAATCCTCCGCCGGTGATAGCAGCGGGTAAGGTGAAGGCGACCGTGGTGTTTTGCATCGCGAATCGGGAAGGCTCGCTGTTTCGCACGCTGGCGGCATTTGGGTCGCGACGTGGTGTGGGGATCATTCGGATGGAGTGTCGTCCACTGATTGGCACATTGTCGCAGCGCTGGAGTAAGTTCACCCGTCAGCATGGCGACGGGGAGGACGAAGGGGTCTGGGACCTGTTGTATTACCTCGACTTTCTGGCACCTGCTGCAAAGTGCGACGCCGTGCTGGAGCATCTGAGTGACTTAGTCCTGGAGAGCGGTGGCGACAAAGCAATGCAGTTACTGGGTTGCTATGACGCGAATATTCCGCTACGAGATATCACTGGGGAACCCTGGCGTAAGTCGCGGTAAGTGGCGATGCGCAAGATACATGCACTCGTAGTGTTTCTGCCGATGCTTCTTTCGGCGCAGTCTGTAGCGGTTTTGCGAGGTAAGGTTGTTGACCCGTCGGATTCTCCGGTGCCGGGAGCGCGGGCCCTGCTGGCAAATGCCCTCACGGGATACGAGCGTGTGGCTGAGGCGTCCACGGACGGTACATTCGAATTCACTAACGTTCCGTTTAACAGCTATCGCCTTCGGGTGACTGTGTCTGGCTTTCACGAGGTTTCGCAGGACGTGAGTCTGCGAACCAGTGTGCCGGTTTCAATGACGGTCCGTCTGGCAATTGAGTCTGAGCGGACGGTGGTAACTGTGGGCGGCGAACCTCCGCCGCTGGTGGAACCGGAGGAGACCGGAACGCATGTCCAGTTGAGCTTGACTGCCATGTCACATTTCGCCGGGACCAATGGCCCGGGCCTGGAGAGCGTTCTGGTTACGTTGCCTGGCTTCGCAAAGAATGCCAATGGTGCGATTCACCCTCGGGGTGCACACAACCAGACCACTTACGTCGTCGACGGGATGGCCATCGCTGACCAGTTAACCGGGGCATTTGCGAATTCGCTCGATCCGAATGTAGCGCAGACTGTTGAGTTATTCACGGGCAATATTCCGGCGGAGTTCGGTGGCAAGACGGCGGCGGTGGTCAACGTGATCACGAAGTCGGGGACCGGGTCCGGGCGTCGTATGCAGGGGAACACGATGCTGCAGGGCGGGAGTTTCGATGCCCTGTCGCAGGTCACTCAGGTATCGGGCGAGTTTGGTCGGCTGGGCTACAGTGGCGCGCTGAACACGGCGAAGAGCCATCGGTATCTGGATCAGGTTGGCTTGCAGAATTTCCATAATGGCGGAAATTCGGAACGCGCGTTCGTGCGGGTGGATTACCAACCAAATACGAAGGACACTTTTCGGTGGACGAGCATGGCCGGGCGGTCGTCGTTTGAATTGGCGAATCTGCGGTCGCAGCGGGCAGCCGGCCAGGATCAGCGCCAGTTGTTGCGGGATGCGTCGCTCTCGTTTGGCTGGGTGCGGGCTCTGGATCCGAAGTCCACGCTGGAGACGACGGTTTCCTACAGGACGGCGGCGGCTTCGTTGATTCCGAGCGCCGGGGATACTCCGGTGACGGCGCGTCAGGACCGGCGACTTTCCACACTGGCTGCTTCGGGTCGGTATACCCGACTGATGGGGCAGCATACTCTGCGCGCCGGATTGGATTATCAGGGGTACCCGGTGCGGGAGCGCTTCGCTTTCGGGATCACGGCTGCTGACTTCAACGTGCCGGGTGAGGATGGGTACAATCCAAATCTGCTGCGGCACGATCTGAGCCGGGGCGGGAGTTTGTTCCGCTTCGATGAAACCGGGTACGGGTCCATGTCTTCGGGGTTTGTTCAGGACAGCATAAAGTGGAAACGGTTGACGCTGGCGCTGGGCCTGCGCTTTGATGCGTATCGTTTTCTGGTACGGGCGAGTCAGTTGCAGCCCCGGTTGGGTGTGGCGTGGCAACTCGGGCGGAATACTTCGTTGCGGGCTTCTTACAACCGTACTTTTCAGACGCCACCGAATGAAAATCTGTTGTTGTCCGCTTCTGAAAAAGCGGCGGCATTGGCTCCCCCGGAGGTGGGCGCGACGTTTGGGGAGCAGGTGGCTCCGATTATTCCCGAGCGGCAGAATGTGGTGGAGGTCGGGCTGCAGCAGGGACTGGGTCGGTATTTGGGCCTGAGTGCTTCTTTCTATCGCAAGACGGGCAAGGATCAGCAGGACAACAACAACTTTCTGAATACCGGTGTGATCTTCCCGATAACGCTACAGAAGATTCGCGTGAAGGGTGCGGAGGCGCGCGTAACGCTCCTGCCCGTGCGGGGGATTTCGGGCTCCCTTTCGGCGACACGATCCCGGGCAATTTCGACTCCTCCGTTTACGGGCGGGCTGTTTCTGGGGAATGACGCGATAGCGTTACTGAGTGCGGGGCCGTTTGTGATTGACCATGACCAGGCGCTGAGTCTGCATGGGAATGTGCAGTACACGCACCGGTCGGGTGTTTGGATTTCGGGTTCGGTGCGGTATGACAGTGGGCTGGTGTCGAACCCATCCGATCCGAAGGTGGTTGCTGCGGACCCGGACTATGCGGATCTACTGCCGCTGGTGAATCTGACGTCGTTGCCGGCGAGGGTTCGGCCACGGACGATTTCTGATTTGGCAGTTGGGTACGGTGGAGGGGATGGACAGCGCTGGGAGGTGATTGGCGAGGTTTCGAACCTGATGGATCGGCCGGGGTTGTACAATTTTCAGTCGGTGTTTGTGGGGACACGGTTGATTGCGCCCCGGGCGTTCTCGTTACGGCTACGCCTGAAGTGGTAGCAGGCAGGCGTAGTAGCCGCGGAAGATAATTTCGCGCGCTGGACCGGTCCAGAATCCAGCGAGCGTGGTGCGGACCCACTCGCGGATTTCAGAGAGCGGAGTGCCCTGGCGGATGGCTGACGCGACGTTGGTTTCGGTTAGCATGTACTCAACGTAGAATTCCCGGGTGAGGGTGACGGGGATCTCGAACGTCTCGTGGGTGCCGAGTTGGAATCCCTTGGCTCGGGCAGCGAGGATTTCGGGATTGAGGCATTGTGCCTCGCACGGGGGCCACGGGTAGCGGGTTTCGAAGGTGGAAAACCAGGTGTCAAGGGTGCTGTCGCCGACGAAGCTGCGGCCTGCGGAGAAGTCGTAGACAAGGAGGACGCCGTCGGCGGTTAAAGCGCGGGCTGCTTCGGGGAAGAAGCGGTCGAGGTCGGCGTAGTTGAGGGAACCGGCGGCGGTGATTAGCTCGACGCTGTGGTCGGCGACGGGCAGGGTTTCGGCAGCGGCGACCTGGAAGCGGGCGCGGAGGGCGGTTTTGGCGGCCCACG
>RGPS01000129.1 GCA_010084195.1 Terriglobia bacterium | reverse complement strand
GATCTGGCCACGCAGCGCCAGGAACCCACGTCCGCGCTCCTCGTATACCTGACCCGTGTATTGCTGCGCCGCGTCAATGTCTGCCTGATAACCCTTCAGAACCCACTTCGCCACTTCCGGCATTTCCGCACTGCGGTACTGAATCCCGGAGTTGCCGGTCCGTGCGCCCGTCAGACGGTAGTCCATCTTCAGTTCGAAATCGGCCGGCTGACCACCCTTCCAGACGCAGAAAATGTTCTGGGGAGGCTGGTGCGTGGCGGTCGTTTCCCCCACCATGATGTCGTTCTCCGCCTTCCAGAAATCGGGATCACAATCCCAGCCCTTCATCGTGCCGTCGAAAATCTTCGTGAAGCCAGTCTCTTCCAGTACACCCACCGGCGGGCCACCACGACCCCGGCCACCGCCAGGTCCACGGCCAGCAGCAGGGGCACCCGGGGGCGGCGCCTGCTGAGCGAACATCGAAGCGCCAAGTACCAGCGCGCCAAAAACTGCGAGTGTCTTTTTTATCGTTAGAGCCTTCATCGTTAGAGCCTCTTCAACCAGATATTGCGCATCCACAGCTTGCCCGTGCCTTCAATCTCAAAACCAATAATGCCGCCCTTGCGGAACTTCATCGGATCGTCGTCAATCAGCACCGACATCACGTGGCCGTTGATGATGTGCGTCATCGTATTGCCCCGCGCAATCACGTGGTACTGATTGAAATCGTCGATCTTCACATAGCCGGCCAGTTCATCGGTGTTACCCAGGTTCGCCAGCAAGCGAGGGCTCTTGCCCTGTTCCGTGCGGACCACCTGCCCGCGCCAGGCAATGATGCCGCGCCCGGTAGCCTGCTCATAATACTGGCCCGTGAAGCGGTTGCGCCCATCGAAATCAAACTGCGCGCCCAGCATGTCCCACTTGGCCTGCGACGCACGCGACGGCGGAACTCCGCGGGGAGCGCCACTCGGGCACGGACCCTGCGGCCCACGACCGCGACCACCACCAGGAGCAGCACCACCGGGCGCAGCGGCACCAGGCGCACCAGGAGCCCCCGGACCACGCCCTCCACCACCCCGTGCCGGACCCTCGCCCGGCTGGATGATCGCCCCGCGATACTGCAGCCCGCCATTCACTTCCGGGCCTTCACCCTTCATCTCGAACTTCAGTTCAAAGTCCGCCGCTTCGCCACCCTGCCAGATGATGTAAATCGTGCCGGTCGGCTTTTCACAGCTCGATTCCGAGTAGATTGATTCGTCCTTAATCTGCCACCACGCGAAATCTGCGTCCCAGCCGTTAAAGGTCTTGCCATCGAACATCTGGATCCAGCCGCTATGGTCATTAAAATCAAGCGGCTCCGGCTGACGGAATCCACCCCCGCCCCGTCCGCGTCCACCAGGAGCTCCCGGCGCACCGGGGGCACCAGCCACACCCGCAGGAGTCGCCGTGGGAGGAGGCTGCTGCGACTGCCCGTTTTCAGCCATCACCAACAAACCGACACCGACCGCCAGCGCGCTCGCGATACTCGCCTGGAGTTTCAAAAGGTTTTTCATGCTGTTTTCGGCGTCTCCCACTGCCGCGACTTACCCGACTTCAGAACCGCATCCACCACGTAATCCGTGGCAAGGGCTTCGCGGAACGTCGGGGCAACCGGTGTCCCGGCCCCCAGGCCCATCATGAAATCGGCCGCCTGATGCACAAAAGTGTGTTCGTACCCGATCTGCAGTCCCGGCACCCACCAATGGCTCATATAAGGATGATCGCCATCCGTAATGTGGATGCTCTTCCAGCCCCGCAACTGGCTCTCATCGGCGTAATCGAAGTACTCCAACCGGTGCAGATCATGCAGATCCCACTTGATTGACGCCTTCTCGCCATTGATTTCGAACGTGTACAGCGCTTTATGCCCCCGCGCATACCTCGTCGCTTCAAACGTCGCCAGCGAACCATTGGCGAACCGCGCCAGGAACAAGCTCGCGTCATCAATCGTCACGGCCTGATCTTCCCCGGTCAAACTGTGCTTGCGGGTCTTGATGAACGTCTCAGTCAGCGCGGAAACTTCACTAATTTGGCCATTCAGCCACATTGCGGTATCAATATTATGCGCCAGCAGGTCGCCCGTCACCCCGCTGCCCGACACGGCTGAATCCAGGCGCCACAGGCCCTCCCCACCCTGCGGCAGGTCCGGCGAAATCGTCCAGTCCTGCAGGAACACCGTCCGGTAGTGGAAAATCCGCCCCAACCGACCTTCGTCGATCAGCTTCTTCGCCATTGTCACGGCGGGAGTCCGGCGGTAGTTGTACCAGACTGTGTTCGGCACACCAGCCTTTTCCACCGCAGCGACCATCGCTTCCGATTCCGCAGGATTCCGCCCGAGCGGCTTCTCGCAGAGCACAATCTTCCCCGCCGCAGCAGCCGCAATGGCAATGTCGTGGTGGGTATCGTTCGGACTCGCAATATCAATCACATCGATATCCGGCGATTCCACGACCTTGCGCCAATCCGTATCGAACCGCTCGTAACCCCACTGCGCGGCGAACGCGGCGGCTTTCTCGGCATTTCGCGCACAAACCGTTTTCAACACCGGTTCATACGGCAGATCAAAAAAGTGCGGTGCCTTCGTGAAGGCGTTTGAGTGGGTGCGGCCCATGAAGCCGTACCCAATCATCCCGATATTCAGTTTCTTTTTCATTGGCATCTACTCCCAACCATGCGCGTTGCGCACGGCAACCATGGCACCCAGAATGTCGTTCCAGGTCTGCTGCTTCAGCATCACTTCGTTCGAGAACATGCAGCCGTCCCAGCAAATGTGCTGGAAGGCGCGCGTCTTTTCGCCGTTCTCGTCCCTCAGCCAGGCACCCGAGTCGCGAACTATGTCCATACGCCCGTTCGGATCGTTCACCTGACAGTGACGCCCCGTCTTGTCGTGAGATCCCTGACCCTTCACCGTGCCATCGTTCTGGGCCACATGGAAATCAAACGTCCAGGGCCGCAGGGCGCTCGCCATCTTCTTATATGCCGCAGCCAGCGTCTCGCCATCGGACCAGTCAAAGTTGTCAGGCAGGAGACGGTCTTCCGGGCAGTTAAAGCCCATCGTGAACAACATGGTGTGCGCCATATCGGCCTGAAAGCCGACCGTCTTCGGCAGCCCGACCATTTCCAACAGTTCCACGTTCCGCCGCCAGCTTTGCATGCCGCCCCAGCAGATTTCGCCTTCCGCCGCCAGACGCTCGCCGTAGCCTGCCGCGATATGCCCCGCCTCGCGGAACGTGTCGGCAATAATCTTCGTGTTGCCCGCAGGGTCTGCGGCCCAGGCGTCGACGCCGGTGGCCGAGTCAATCCGGATCACACCGTACTTGCGCACGCCCAGATCCTTCAGCTTCTTCGCAATTTCGCAGCTCTTGCGGACCTGCGTCAGGAACTTACCCACCTCATCTGCGTCACCCATCGCTGAGCCGCCGCCGGTGCCACCCCAAACCGGGGCGACCAGGGAGCCCGCCACCAGATTCCGGCTGCTCAATTTATCGGCCAGAACCTTCAGGTCATCGTCGGACGAATCGATATCGGTGTGCGGCAGGCTCAGAAAGAGATCGACACCTTCGAATTTCACGCCATCCACTTCAGCCGCAACCGTCAGGTCCAGCATCGTATCAAGTTCGATCGGCGGTTCAGAATCAGGACCCTTGCCAACCAGGCCGGGCCACATCGCGTTATGTAGTGCGGGGTATTTATTTAGCGTGCTCATAAGCTCTCAGGCGATAAATTGAAACGTCTCAAACCTCTGCCAGCGTATATTGCCAGCTTCCGATTGTCAAACAAGCCCGGCAATTTGCGAACGGGGGGCCCGGCGTCTAATTTACCAGCTTTCCGACGACACCGTGCTGTCAGAAGGTCAACCGCATCTGCATTTGCACTTGCCGCGTCGGGTAGGCGCTGGATAGCGTCCCGAACGCCACGTTCGTCACCGACGTATCCAGCCCCGTGAAGTTCGGGATATTAAAGGCGTTGAAGAAATCTGTCTGGACCTTCAGGTTGTACTTCTCCTGAAACTTGAAGTTCTTGGCCAGCGCCAGGTTCCAGGACTTGAGCCCCGGCCCGGTCAGAATCCCGAAACCCGTATTGCCCAGGCGATCCACCGGAGCGGTCCTGAACGCTGTTTTGTTGATCCACGCATTGTTCGACCGCAGTTCCTTCTCCACCAACAGGTCCCCGCCCAAATAGTCCGCGCGCCGCGTACCAATCGATGTGTTCCCGCTGATCGAGTAATACTGTCCGGTCTGCAGGCGAATGATGCCGTTCAGCTGCCACGAGCCCAGAACATTCCGCGCCACCGGATTCCAGCCCTTCAGCCTCGGCAGCGTCCACACGTACGTCCCCACAAACACATGCCGGCGATCAAAACTCTGCGGCCCGTAGTTGAAGTGGCGGTTCTTGTACGTCTCCGAAGTATCTCCCTGCGCTGAGGCATCGCCCAGAGCCTTCGACCATGTGTACATCGCAGTGAAAAACAGGTTCTCCATCCGCTTCGAAAGGTAAGTCTGCAGCGCATGGTAATTCGAAGTCGAATCGCTCAGGAACATCCCGATGTTGTTGTATCCCTTATAGGGCCGCATCGCCACCGTCGCCGATTGTTGCGCAGTCGGCAATTGGGAGTTCACCGAGTTCACCTCAAACGGCACCTGATTGATATCCGGCTGACGCAGCAAGTGCCGACCCAGATTTCCCACGTAGGAAATCTCCGTGAAGAACTTCTTGCTGAACTCCTTCTGGATACTCAGGCTGAACTGCTGCGCCGAACCGTTCTTCAGGTTCGGATCGATGGAGTTGATATTCGCCAGAGGAGCAATCACCCCACCACCACCGCCCGGGTTCGTCAGATTACCGTTCTCCAGCTGCGCGATCTGCGTAATGGGCGGCAGATTCATCTGCGAGAAGATCAGATTCCCCTGCGGGCGGGCGTAGAAGATGCCGTAACCACCCCGAATCACCATCGAATGCGGCATGGCATAGGCAAAACCAAACCGTGGAGACCACGCGTTTTGCGTTTCATAGAAACCACGGGCCGCGCCTCCCGGAATCTGCTGGAAAAGCGGTCCGGAACTTCCAGGCACGCGCCCCAGTTCATCGGCTGGCACCCCGGACCCTGACCGAACCAGGCCGTTGTAATAATTGCCGCTTCCGGGCACCAGAGTTCCGGTACGCGTGATCGTCACCGCCCTCGCAGGATCATACTTTGCCGGATCAAAACTGGCCATATTATTGGCCTGCGTATACATGGGCTGCATCAGCTCCCAACGCAGCCCCAGCTCAAAGTTGAGGCGGCGCGTGACACGCCAGCTGTCCTGAATATAGGCCCCCGGCTGCCAGAATCGAAAAAATCCCATCGGATCGGAGCTCGATTCCGAGTACGTCCGGAAGTTGCCCATCAGCATGTCGGCCAGGGCATTGCCACTGGTCCTGGTGTTGCCCGTAGCGTTGAACGTCAGGTTACCCGTATAGTTCGGGCGGCCATTCTGGTCCACGCGGTCGCGGATGATCGCGAACCCGGCCTTCACCACATGCGGGGACTTCACCCAGGAAATGCTGTCCAGCAACTGAATGTCGGTAGAGGGCGAGTGCAGGGCAAACGACGGGCCCTTGAAATTGGCATACCCGACCACCGACACATCCGGAATTCCGTTTCGGTAATCCCCGGTCCCGCCATCGGCAAACAACTGCGGGAACTTGAAGCCGTACGTGCTGCGCTGCCAGGTATCCCCGTACGGCGGAATATTCTGCGAAGCCCAACTGGCGTTGGCGCGGAACTCATTCACAATCGTTGGCGAAACCAGCCACGTGTGCGCGATCAGGAAGCTATCGCCCGGTCGGTTCCGTTGCGTCGGCGTGGTCGGCAGGTTGGAGCCGGAAAAGGTCCCGTAGGGGTCAATCAGCGCATTCCGGTCAGAAACCCAGCGGCCATAGACCGAGTGCTTGTCGTTGTACCGATAGTCGAGGCGGATGATGTGCTGCCGGTAATCGAGGGGGTTGCTCGGCTGAAGAATCGTATTGTTGGCCGTCGCGAGATTCGTGAAGACCGATGCCCTCTGTTCCTGGAGCCGATAGACGGCTGCAATAGCCTGCCCGTCGGGCGTAATCAGCGACGGTGGAATCACGTTGCCGGGAATCGGATCACGGGTCCCGGGAAAGAAGATGTTGGTGGCCCCGAAGTTTCCGCTCAGCAGCGTGGTGGTCGGCAGCGTCACCCGCGAAGGATTCTGCGACTGCCGCAGCCGTTTCCAGTCCTGCCCCCAGAAGAAGAACAGCTTGTCCTTCTTTATCGGTCCACCCAGGTTGTAGCCAAAGTCGTTGTACCGCAGCGCGTTCCTCGTGGCAGCGAAATAGCTCCGCGCATCCAGCTTGTCGTTCCGGAAATTCTCAAACACCGCGCCGTGGAGCTTGTTCGTCCCATTCTTGGTCACCACGTTGAACGCCACGCCCGCGGACCGTCCATACTCGGCCGACATGTTCGACGTCTGCACCTTCACTTCGGAAATGAAGTTCGGGTTCACATTGTTCATCAGGCTGCCATTCGACCCCGCTACCAGGTTGAACGCACCATCGACCGTCAGATTCTGCGAATCCGCCCGGTTGCCGTTGATGTTCTGGTTCGTCGCGGAAAGCGAAGTCGTGACCGAAAACTGATCCGGATTCGTCACCACTGCGCCGGGGACCAGGGTGATCAACTCCACGTAGTTGTTGCCGTTCAGCGAAAGTTCGCTCACCTGCTTGCTCTCGATGACCCGCGCCAGCTCGCCGGACGTCACATTCAGCTGCTCACCCGCCTGCGCCACCACTTCCACGCTCTGTGACACATCACCCACCACCAGCTTAAAATCTGCCGTCAGCCGGGAATCGGCTGCAATTCGCAACCCGGTCTGCTGCTTCTGGAACCCCGGCTGATTCACCTCAGCCACGTACGGCCCAATTGGCAGGTTCGTAACAATATAGAAACCGTTCGGGTCCGTCTCCACCATACGTACGTCCTGCGTATCAGAGTTTCGAACCGTCACCTTCGCCCCGGCGATCACCGCTCCGGTAGCGTCAGCAATCGTCCCTGACAACCTGCCAAAGCTGGTCTGGGCCAGCAAAGCAAAACTTCCAGACAAAGCAAGACATAAGAAAATGAAATAGGCGCGACGCAGCACTTGTGCAACTCCTGAAGTTTTCCTGGGCAGCCCCCGTGAGGTGTACCCCTCATTAGATCTTCGCAAATGTCCTGTGTACTAATGGAAACAAGTTATCGATTTTGGAGGCCGCGTCTGGCTATTTTTATTAGATGTATCCGCATACCCGCTGCTTCCTTTTGTCAGTTCTGGTCGCAGCCCCGGCACTCTGCCAGCAACCCGCCCCCAAACCGGTGAAGGTTGGCAACTGGACGCTTACAGGCAGCATTCGTAGCCGCCTCGAAAGCTGGGAATGGTTCACGCCCAACTCCGGTGACCCCGCGTACACTTTCCTCGGCAATCACCTCCGTCTTGGCCTGAGCAAACAGGGCAAGAACCTGGACTGGGTCTTCGAAATCGAATCCCCCATCCTGTTGAACCTTCCCGAAAATGCGATCGCCCCCGGCGCTCAGGGGCAGCTTGGCCTCGGTGCCAGCTATTACGCGGCCAATGACCGCCAGAAAAATGTTGGGGGCCTGTTTCCCAAACAGGTATACGCCAAGGTCAATAATCTCTTCGGCAGCAAGAACGCCAGCGTTCGCCTCGGGCGTTTTGAATTCCAGGACGGCAGCGAAGTCACCGCGAAGAACGCCACTCTCGGCACCATCAAGCGCGACCGTGTACACCAGCGCCTCATCGGCCCCTTCGTCTTCACCCACGTAATGCGCAGCTTTGACGGCTTCCACTACGTTTACAACAAACCGAAAATTAATTACACGGTGGTCGGCGCCTTCCCCACCCGCGGAGTCCTTCAGGTAGATGGCTGGGGCTGGATGAAGACCGCTTTTCTCTACGGTTCCGCCACTGGCCAGGTCAACCCCGGCAAAGCTTCCACCGGGGAATGGCGGGTTTTCGGTATCTATTACGACGACTGGCGTCAGGTCCTCAAGTCCGACAATCGTTCCGCCGCCGTTCGCCTCGCCGATACCGGCAGCATTCGCCTCGGTACTTTCGGAGGCCACTACGTCCACGTGGCCGAAACGAAGTCCGGAACTTTTGACATTTTGGGCATCGGGGCCGGCCAGTTCGGCAAGTGGGGTGCCCTCAACCAGCGCTCCGGCATGATCGATGTGGAAGGCGGCTGGCAGCCGAAGTTCCTGCCTAAACTAAAACCCTGGGTCCGCGCCGGTTACTATTACGGCACCGGCGACGGAAACCCGAACGACAACAAACACACCACCTTCTTTCAGATCCTGCCCACACCTCGCCCGTTCGCCCGTTTTCCGTTCTTCGACATGATGAACAACGAAGACCGCTTCGGGATGCTGACCCTCCGGCCGCACAAGAAACTCACCCTGAAAAGTGAAGTCCATGCCCTCCGCCTCGCCAATCATAATGACCTTTGGTACCTCGGCGGGGGAGCCTTCCAGCCATGGACCTTTGGCTACCAGGCCCGAAATACCAGCGGAGCCCGTGGCCTCGCCAATCTCTACGATTGTAGCGCCGATTTCTTCGTAAACGCCAATTTCGCGTTTTCGCTCTACTACGGCTATGCGCAGGGCAAGTCGGTCATGCAGGCCATCTACCCCAAAGGCCCGAACGGCCACCTGGGCTATCTCGAAGTGACTTACCGCTTCTAGCGAGACTAGTAGTTTCGCACTATCCCAAACTGCGTGCCAAATGCGTCAGATTTCGCTATCCTCAAAGGCAACTACTTATTCAAGGGAACCCGACCGAAAAAAATGGAAGACATATTACACCTGCTGCATAGCAATTCCGCCCAACCCCCAGCCGAAAAGCTGGTACTGGCTCTCATATACCAGTTGATTGCCATTCTCTGCATCACGCAGGTTGTTGTTTGGATATCAAACAAATTCTTCGGCCAGACCGACGTGTCAGGCGAGATACTCTCGGGCCTGGTGCTTGGCCCCAGCCTCGTCGGGGCATTTTTCCCGACCCAAATGGCTGCCCTGTTCGTTCCCAACACCTCCTCCATATTCACGGCCCTCGCCCAGCTGGGGCTGATATTCCTCATGTTCGAGGTAGGTCTCAATTTCGAATTCGGGGAGACCTTCCGGACGAACAAGAAGGGTCTGCTGAGTATTTCCGGTTTCGGCATGGTCGTCCCGTTCTCGCTCGGCTTCTTCACCGCCCCGTGGTTCTGGTCTCATCTCCCCGATCCAAAGCCGGAACTTCTCGGCTTCCAGCTCTTCTTCGCAACGGCTATGTCGATCACGGCGATTCCGATCCTCGGGCGCATCTTCATGGAACTGAATCTCTCGCACACGCGCATCGCTGCCCTCGTTCTCAGTGCAGCCGCGCTCGATGACGCCACCGGCTGGATCCTGCTCGGCGTTGTCGGTGCCGTCGTCCAGTCAAAGTTCGCCCCCATGGCTCTGGCAGTGCGAGTTGGGCTGCTCGTGATCTATCTGGTAGTTTTGTTCCTCGTGGTGCGGCCCATGGTGAAGAAAGGCATCGCGATGGCCCAAAAGCGCTCCGGCGGACTTTCGGGAACAACCATCGCCCTGATCGCGGTTGGCCTCTTCGTTTCGGCTACGGTAACCAGCAACATCGGCGTCTTCGCTATTATCGGGGGCTTCTCATTTGGGGTTGCGCTGCATGACGAAAAGCGTTTCGTTGACGAATGGAGTTCTCGTGTCACAAGCTTTATCCGCGCCGTTATGTTGCCGATCTTCTTCACCTACACCGGACTTCGCACCGATATCGGCAGCCTCGACGGTGTCATGATGTGGACCATGTGCGGTCTGGTCCTCCTGGTGGCCTTTGCCGGGAAATTCGGCGGCGCGTACTTCGCAGCGAGGCTGACCGGGGAGACCCATCGCGACGCCCTGACGATCGGAACCTGCATGAACACTCGCGCCCTCATGGAACTGGTCGCGCTCAACGTCGGCTACGACCTCGGTGTCGTGCCGCGACCCATGTTCACGATGCTGGTCATCATGGCCATCTCCAGCACCTTCATCACCACGCCTGCCGTCCGCTATCTGATGAAGCGGCAGGTACGTGTGAAGGAACCCTTCCTGGGAACCGACACCGTTCCGTCCACCTAGCCCCAAAAGACCGGGCTGAGCTCATTCTGCCGGACCTGCCTGTGCGGAGGGAATACCCCTCCGCACAGTGCTATTTTAGCCCTGAAAATGGAGGGGGTCCCGCAGGCTCTGCAACTCCCGGTAGTAATACAACGCTGTCGGCCTTCTGCTGCGAAAGTTTAGCGATTTCAGGAACGCGATTTCCTCGTCAGAGGCGTCATCGCTCAACGACCGATCCCGCAGGAACTGCTCCAGCCCCGGCTCTACAGGTAACGCCCCGGACGGCTTCTGTTCCACGAATTCGAATCTCTTCAGATTTCCTGGTGCCAGGCGCCGATTCAGCACCACTTCCATCGCGAAAGTTTTGACGTCGATATCCCATGATTCGATCATTGGGTTCAGAAATGCCACGCAGTTATCGATCGAAATCGTAAACACATCGCTGTCCAGAAACTCCAGCATCGCCACGCGCATCTGCTCGTAGGTCCTGCCGCTCAACTGAGCCATCAGCCGCAGCCAGTCTTCGCTCCCCAGTTCATCCTTCGCCACTCCCTGGGCCGCATCCAGCAGCTTCTGGGTAACCAGCCGCTCCAGTTCCCCAAAGGGTTCCTTTTCGAAGATCCGCCGGACCTCCATCTGGCGCTCCGGTTCACACTTGCGCAGCACCAGGTCTCTGCATTCCTTAAACAAAGGTCGTGGAGGTTCGCCAACCTTCTTCTTCAACTCCTCGTGCCTCTGCACATCAGCCAGCCGCGACAAATCCCCCGTCGGCAGCTTCAGGAATTCGCCCATCCGGTCGTAGATGTCGGTTCTCCCCGGAGCGGGAGGCGCTTTCCTGCGCGTCAGCAATTGCGACACGTACGACTCGGTGACCTGGCAGGCAACAGCCAGATCTCGCTGATCCAGGCCAAGCTCGCTCAGACGGTGTTTGATCACCAAGGCTACATCCACGAAACATCTCCTCAGTACTTCACCAAATTTGGTGAATCAATATCCCCATACTGGCACGGAACGCCTTGACACGCAAGATAACTTAACCGATACTGGTACACGTCTGGACGCTCTCGTCCGTCGTGGTTCATCCGAACTAAGTCGGATGAGGCACCCCTTTCCTCTTAGCCCGCACCAGAATCCGGAGTTGTAATGCTCACACTGAGAGTGCTTGCGACAGCAGCCTCCGCAGCGCTGTTGTTGGCTATCAGCCCGACCGCGCAAGCGGCCGACGTGGTCGGTTACCGTGGCTTGCGATTGGGTATGACGCTGGTTGCTGCCGGAAAAGTCCCCGGCACTGTTCCCGGTGAAGCAACCGTCATCCACAAGCGACCCGCTTTGCTGCAGGAACTCCGCTGGCGTCCCGGCTCAACCACTTCTGATTCCGTCCAGGAAGCCTTGCTCAGCTTCTTCAATGGAGAACTCTCGCGCATTGTGGTCACCTATGACCGGTATCGCGTGGAGGGCCTCACTTCGCAGGACATGATTGACGGCATCTCTCAGATCTACGGCTCAGCCACCACCCCGAAAGCGGATATACCCCTCCACTCCATCTACGGTGAATCGGCCGCAGTGATCGCACGCTGGCAGGAAGCGGATTCCTCCTGGAACCTGGTTCGCACCGGAGACGGTGCCAGTTTTGCGCTGGTTGGGCTGTCGATGCGCCGCGAAGCCCTCTCTCAGGCTGCTGTGACCGAAGCCGACCGGCTTGACGCGGCTGAAGCGCCGCAACGAGAGGCCGCACGCCAGGCCAAACGGGATGCTGACGAAAGCTCGGCCCGCGACAAGGCCCGGACCAATAACAAATCCGGCTTCCGGCCCTAAGATCAGGACCCCATGAATAATCTTCCCTGTGGCTCCCTTCTCGTTGACACTGCCGCCGTTTATCCGCTGGAACCGGCACTGATTGCCGCTGGCTGGAGCTTCTTTTCGGTTGCCGGCTCTATCCGGGCCCGGGGCTTTGGCCTCCAACGGCAAAGCCGCTTCGAGACAGTTCTCAGTCATCTGGTCCGTACCACCCAAAAGCGCGGCTGCAATTGCCTGCAGATCGACGCCATTACCAGTTGGAATTTCTTCGGTATCCCGTGCGCGGAAGTTTCAGGCCACCTTCGCCAGCTCCAAAAAGGCAACGTCGCCGCTCTGGAAAGTACCCTGTGACAGGAACCCCGAACCAGATCCAGATGGCAGACCAGATTCGCCGCCTGGTGGCCGCCGAATTTGATCGCGTAGCCCTCGCCTTTCAGGCCGTAGCCTTCACCCAGCAGGGCGAGATCAGGGCTGAAACGGTCGACATTTTAGAGATTCTGGCCGGGAAGCGTGCTGAAGTTCTGGCGAACGACCGCGCCGGCTACTTCATCACCACCTGGAGGGAATTGAGTGACCAGGTTCGGCAGCTCATCTTTGCCGACCCGGCCTATAAGGCTATCCAGCTCCGCCGAACCCAACGCTCCCTGCTCGAGAAACCGGAGGTACCCCCATCACCAGTATCAGCGTAAAGCTAACCCCCAAGGAATTGGACCTGCTCAGCAGCCTCGCGGCTGACCAGCTCTTCCAGCGAGAATTCATTGACGCCCGCTTCCCGGGCCACAAACCCAACCATGCCGACCTGAGTCTCGGCAAGCAACTGATCGGACGCCTGCGCATTCTCACCGCGAAGGCGAATGGCACCCCCCTGCCGAGGAAGATCGATTCCTCTGCTTAAGCAGTCTTTCGCAATATCCAAAAGGAGAAACTGACATGGAGTTTTTGCTAACTGGCTTCACTCACGATAAGGACTGCCGGATCTTCACTTTCGAGTGCATCAGCGCCGACCGTGTTTGGACGAAATGCAAAGTGCGGGCCGACCTGTCACTGGCTCGCAAGTATGGCATAGCCCTGCAGGAGCTTCCCCTGCTGTGCCGCGGCCTTCTGGACCGCCGCGAAGAAGGTGCCGACAAGATCGCCGGGACACCGGCGGAGATCAATTTCACGGAAGAGGCCATTCGCGCTCTGGCCAGCGACCGCGCTGCCGCCAAAGCCGCCATCCCGAAACGGAAAGCTCCGGTGAGACCTGCGGGCGAGCAACTGGGTGCGGCCTGGCGCGAACAGCATCCTCCGGTCGTCGTATGAGCACCCCTCTCGAAGCCTTCTTCCCGGCGGCTGGATAGCGTGGGTAAAAGATGCTGCCCGAACTGCGGGTCTATCGAATTTCGGGGCGTCGGTGTCCGGAACCGCTTTGAGGCGGCGATGGCGTGGCTTGTTTCGCCCTACCGCTGCGGCCTCTGCGGCAGACACTTCTTCCTGTTTCGCTGGTTAGCGCCTCTGCACGGAACCGATTAGCCGAAGTTACCGGTGCCACTCGGCAGCCCAGTCCAGAACGGCCACAAACGGAGGGACCGTCTTTTCCAAGGGCTCGTCGACCAGGAATCGGCTGCCATCATGAGCCGCGTCCCAGCGAACCCCGCTCAGCCGAAACAGCGGCTGCGGACGCCCTGGTTTCAGGCTCCCTGCATTCAGGCTCCCTGCATTCAGGATGTCCACCGCCATCAGCGTGCCATCCGCCGAACGGTAGTAAAGCTCCCTTCCCCCCCGGCCCCAGCGCGGAGCCGTCCCCCCACCCCGCGAAATCACAACCTTACTTTCAGGCCCGCCCGTCAATTCAGATCCGCCCGCCAAAGGGAAGCGCGCACAATAGACTTCCGGCACCCCGGATTCGTGCGAGACCCAGGCCAGCATTTTGCCGTCCGGTGAGAACTTCGCTGAGCTTTCCGCCGCCGGAGTACGGATCAAGGGCTGCGGTTTCGGGTCGTCCTCCAGCGGCAGTACCCAGATGTCGGTGTTACCACCGGCGGCCCTTGAATCGAACGCAATGAACTTGCCGTCAGGCGAGGCGCTCGTCGCAAACTTGTTTTGCTGGGTCGCCAACACAAGCGTTTCTGCCCCCCCGCCTGCAGGCACCCGGTAGAGGTCGTAGGTTCCGGCGCGACCAGAACTGAAGTAGATCGTTTTCCCGTCGGCCGACCATATCGGGGCCACATCCAGAGAGGGGTCTTTGGTAATTTTCTGACTGACATCCCGCCCCAGGTCATGGGTCCATACCTCCGTGGCACGATCATCGAAGCGGGATATGGCGAAATGGCTCCCATCCGGCGAGATCACCGGGGAAGCGTCCAGGTAGTGCTGTTCACCTACCGGCGTTTGCTTCACTCCCTGCCGGGCAAACCAATAGAACCTTCCGGTCTCCGAAGGCGAGTCCCTGTGCACCAGGCGGCCGCTGACCGAGGCATCAAAGAAGCCATAGGCCCTGGTGCGGCCAATTTTGGGGACGATCATTGATGCCTCGCCCACCAGAGACAGGCTCTTGATGTTCAGTTTTTGGGCGAACAGCATTTCGTCCCTTTGAAACAGCAGGGTGCCTTGACCGGTAGCGTCCCCCTTATCCTCAATGAACTGCGCACGGAGAGTTGTTGTGAGTAGTTTTTTCACATCGGCATCCCCTGGCTTCGCGTCTGTCGCCCGCACAAACAGCCCGCTCAGCGCCGGGTCTGACGCGATGCGCAGGTAGATGAAATGTTTGCCGTCCGGCAGAAAAGATGGCCAGGCATGTACTCTTTCGGCCCGCGCCGGATCGCGTGTGGTCACCTGTACGGCTTCGCCCCCCGCCGCCGGAACCCGCATGATCCCCCGCGTCTCCGTGCCAAACACTATTTGCCCATCCCGATTCCAGGCTCCCCCCAATACAGTCCCGGGAACGCGGCAAATTTCTCGCGGCGCACCCCCGTCCAGCCCCACTACCTTGAGCTTTTCCCCCGCATAAAATGCGATCTGCCTGCTGTCGGGCGACCAGAAGCCCGGCGGGTCAGCCTCCGTCTCGGTTCCCGGCAGTCGCCGCGGAACCAGCTTGTTCAGCGGCTGGACCCACAGCGAGAGCGGCCCCGTAGCAGTTCGTGCCGGGTAGACAATATTGTTGCCATCGGGAGAAAGGGAAAACGTCTCGCTTCCCGCCAGGCGAAGTTCCGGGGGCACTGGTATCTGGAAACGAACCGCTGACGCTGTCACTTCCGGCGGTCGATTCCGCCAGTTCAGCCAGGCCGGAATCCCCGCCCCCAAAGCGGCGAGTGCCACAATCGCAGCTGCGACGCCCAGCAGGATTCGTTTTCCGTTTGGTTTGGCAGGGCTTTCGCCGGGGTGCTCCTCCTCCCGAGGCAAAGGCATTTCGGCCACCGGCTTCCCCACGGCAAAGTGAACCGGGGCGATAAAGCGATACCCAGTTCCCGGAACCGTCTCAATGTAACGTGGCTGGTCGGCCGAGTCTCCCAGCGCCTGGCGCAACTTATTGACCGCCGCGTTCAGGCCCTGCTCGAAATCCACGAAGGTGGTGTCCTTCCACAACAGGACCTGCAGTTCCTCCCGGGTAACCGTGGTACCAGGCCGGCTCAACAGCTTGGCCAGGATCTGCACCGGCTGACCGCGCAAACGTATCCGCGTGCCATGCTTCCGCAGGTCCAGAGATTCCGCGACGAACTCGAAGGGCCCGAAGACAACCCGTCCCGAACCGAGATGTTGAGGTGATGTCGCCATGTTCTGCCTGTCTGATTCAGCTTATCTCAAATAGAAGGGCGATGAGGTCTTAAGTGAACTACCTTGTTTTCAATGGTTTAACGGACGATCCAGATTGAATGGGAAAGCAATGGTGCTGCGGGTCGAGTGCGGCTAGACTCCACTTCATGTCTAACTTCACCGTTCCCCCAAAGCGCTTTCCGCTCCTCATCTTGCTGGCGGGCTCGCAACTGTGGGGCCAGCAGCGTCCCTCTGTGGTCGCCACAGGCCTGCAGGGTCCCCAGAAGATTGTCCTGACTTCCGGTGGTAACCTCCTTGTTTCCGAGACCAGTACGGCCACCAATTCGGGGCGGGTATCATTTGTGAGCCGTGCTGGCGTGCGCACCAGCCTTCTGGAGAGTCTGCCCTCCGGAACCGAGGTTACCGGCGGCGGCAGCGGCCCCACCGCCATGGCCATCCGTGACCGAACCCTGTACCTCGCCATCGGAGGCGGCGACACGGAGCGTACCGTCCCCAATTCCGCCGCCCGCCAGTTCAATCCCGCCGGCGCTTCCTCGCCCATCTTCGATACCATCCTGGAACTTCGCTTCTCACGTGACCTTGACACCCCGCAGGGCCCCTTCCGCATGACCCCCCAACATCAGGCCACTCTCAATGATGGTGGTGAAATCGACATCGCCGGGGATGGTGGGTCTTCGGTTCGCATCGCCCTGTTGGCGCGTTTTCCCGTTGCGGAGGTTGCCCCGGCACTCCTCTTGTACCGGTTCGCCAATCCCTGGGGCCTCGCACTCTCGCCCGATGGCAAGGATCTGTATGTCAGTGATGGTTCTGCCGATTTGGTTTCAAAGATCGACACCGCTACCGGTCGTTGGAAGCGCCTCTCCCGTTTCGCCGGAATTCCCAACCCAACTCCGGTCGGCCCGCCCGTGGGGGATGCGGTGCCAACCAGCGTCCGAATCTATGGCAACCAGTTGCTGGTAAGTTTCCTGACCGGCTTCCCGTTCGCTCCGGGGAACGCGCGAGTACTGGCGGTAAACCAGGATGGCACCACCGAGCCCTTTATCTACAACCTCACCTCCGCGACCGACATCCTGGTCCGCACGCGCCCTAATGGAAAGTTGCAGTTCTTCGTTCTGGAATTCAGTGCCAACCAGAGCGCGAGTCCTGCGCCCCCGGGCCGCCTGCTGAGCTATGACACACCCGTCCCCGAAGTTCTGGCCGCAGGTCTGATTACCCCGGTCAGCCTGGCCTATGACGCGAGTAACCAGGAACTCTACATCCTCGAACTTCGAGGTCAGATCCTCCGCCTGCCCCTGAATTTCACGCCTGCTCCTCGCCCAAAGGAGTCTGGGGCTGCCCGTGCCCCGGGAGCCGGCGTTGCTTTCTCCGCGCAGCCAG
>RGPS01000128.1 GCA_010084195.1 Terriglobia bacterium | reverse complement strand
AAGGGCTTCCGGATGCTGCCTTGTTTGGGAGATGGTCGGCAGAGCGGGACTTCGGATAGTCCGTCGATTCTGCATGCTTCGCCGGAGTCGGCGGCGGGTGGCAATCTGGCGATTCTGCAGACGGGCGATTTGGTGAAGGTGGATCTGGGGAACAGCCGTGTGGATTTGCTGGTAAGTGACGAGGAGATTGCGCTGCGTCGCACGCAACTGGAACCGGTTCAGTTGCAGCATGATTCGCCGTGGCAGCAGTTGTACCGGGCTCATGTGGGGCAACTGGAGACGGGTGCCTGCCTCGACTTTGCGGTTGGGTATCGGGAGTTGCGGAAGACGGTGCCTCGGCATTCGCATTAGGATGTCGGTTCAGTAAGGTGTAACCATCTGCTTGAGCGCAAGTGGCGGGTTGCCAACCCGCCGCAGGTTACCAACCTGCCCCACAAAAGGTGACTGGAGAACAAATGAGGAAGGTCTGTTTTTGGGCACGCACAGTCGCGACGGGCTTGGTGACAGCGGTTTGTCTTTGCGCGGCGGAGCGTGATACTGCGGAGTGGGTTTTGCGGCAAGGCGGGCGAGTGATGCTGCATGGCGAGCGACGTTCGCGGAGCCATCTGGCGGAGCTGCCTTCCGGTGACGTGCGGCTGACGGGCGTGGATCTGGTGGGGACGACGATTGCGCCGAAGGAGCTGGAACGGCTGGCTGGGTTGGCGGAGCTTCGGGAGTTGTATTTGCCGGGAGCGAGCTGGACTCCGGGGGCGGGCAGCAAGATTGATGAGAACTCTGCGTTCAAGCATCTGGCGGGCCTGCAGAAGCTGGAGCGGCTGGAGTTCTCGCTGCATTTTCTGCCTTATTTCAACATCACAGACGCGGCTTTCTTTCACATTGAGGGGCTTACGCAGTTACGGGAGCTTCGGTGTGAGCAGTGCCGGGTTAAGGGTGAGGGTCTGGCTTCGTTTGTGAATATGCAGTCACTGGATCTGAGCTATTCGGCTGTTAGCGATGAGGGTATGGCCAGTGTGGGGCTGATGAAGGGCCTGCGTCGGCTTTATCTGCGGGACACGCTGATTACCGACGCGGGGCTGAAGCAGATTGCCGGGCTGACGCAACTGGAAGAACTGGATTTGTATGGCACGAAGGTGACGGATGCCGGGGTTGCGGAACTTCGGGGGATGTTGGGGATGCGGAAGCTGACGTTGCTGGGGGCTCCGCTGACGGATGTGAGTGCGAAGGTGTTTGCCGGGATGCCACGTCTGCGGGAACTGAATTTGTTTCGGAGCCGGATGAGTAATGCGGGGCTGGAGGAGTTGCGGGGGCTGAAGGAGCTGGCTTCGCTCGATGTTCGGTATTCGCGGGTATCGGCAACGGGGGTGGAGGCGTTTCGGAAGTCGGTGCCGGGGTGTGCGGTTGAGTTCGCGGGCGCGGCGACTTCTTTGTCAAAGGGCGGGGCGGCGCGGCCTCCGGGCAACTCGGAAAAAGAGATTGCCGAGTGGATTGGGAAGCTGGGCGGGCACGTGGAGATGGAGGGTGGGTCGGTGCGCGCCGTGAGTCTGGCTTCGACTGGAGTCGGCGATGCACAGGTGGCGATTTTGGCCGGCTTGAAGAACCTGGAGAAGCTGGACTTGCAGGCTACGGAGGTGGGTGATCTGGGGGCCGCTTCGGTGGCACAGATTTTGAGCCTGCGGGAGCTGAATCTGAGTGGGACTTCGGTGTCGGATGCAGGTGTGGCGAAGCTGACCGGATTGCGGGTTTTGCGGATTCGGAATACAGCGATTACGGGCGAGAGTCTGGCAGGCGAACGGCTGGTGGAACTGGATGCGTCGGGGTCGCCGGTGACGGACGCCGGGTTGCGTAGAGTTGCGGCGATTCGGACCCTGGAGAGTTTATCCATTGCGGGGTCCGAGGTGACCGATGCCGGGGTAAATCAGTTGAGTGAGTTGCCGGCGCTGAAGGTCCTGAATCTGAACAGCGTGGATGTCACCGACAAAGGCATTCCGGCGCTGGCGAAGCTGGGGACAGTTCGGGAGCTGGCGCTGAACTACGGGCGGTTTACGGACAAGGGTTTTGACGGGATGAAGGCGCTGGCAGGTTTGGAGAAGCTGACGCTGGTGCGGACGCGGGCGGGGGCAGAGTCGCTGGCGACGATTGGTCAGTTGAAGAATCTGCGGGTGCTGGTGCTGGATTATACGCAGACGGATGTGAAGGGGTTTGCGCAACTGGCGGGACTGACGCTGCTGGAAGAGTTGTCTCTGGATTCGGCAAATGTGAGTGATGAATCGGTGCCGGTGATTGCGGGGATGAAGAAGCTGCGGGCGTTGAATCTGTACCACACGATGGTGACGGAGGCGGGGCTGGAGAAGCTGAAAGCGGCTCTGCCGGGGTGTCGGATTGAGTGGGAGAAGGATTCGACAGCTCCGAGCCGGAGGCGCATATGATGCATCTGGCGATGTTCGTGATGCTGGCGGCGGAGCCAACGGCGTGGATTGTGGAGGCGGGGGGCTCAGTTCGGGGCGGCAAGGCAGTGGCGGTGGATCTGCGTGCGAGTTGGGTGACCGATTCGGACATGCCGCTGCTGGCGAAGATGGCGGATTTGACGGTGCTGGATCTTTCGGGAACGCGGATTTCGGATCGGGGCCTGCGGGCGTTGCGTCCGGCGGCGGGGATTGTGGATTTGAATCTGGAGTTTGCCGAGCAAATTACGGATGAGGGCACGTCGGCGCTGCGGGGGTGGAAGAAGCTGAAGAGGCTGAATCTGCGCGGGACGAAGATCACGGACAATACGCTGGAGGCGGTGGCGGGGATTCCGTCGCTGGAGGCTCTGGATATTGGGTTCGCCCAGTTGACGGATGCCGGGCTGGACTATCTGACGACGATGGGGAATTTGCGGGAGTTGCGGCTGGGCGGGAATAAGCTGACGGACACGTCGTTGCAGTTCCTGCGGCAGATGCCGGGAATTACGAAGCTGGATATTGCGGGATCGCAGCGGACGGATTCGGGGCTGTGGAATCTGCTTTTGGGGGAGCAGGGGCTGGAGGCGATTGCGAGTGTGACGGCTTTGGCGGAGTTACATGTGGGCGGGACGGCGATTGGGGCCAGTGGTTTGCGGAAGCTGGCGGGGATGGCTGGTTTGGAGCGGCTGAGTTTACAGAATTGCACCAAAGTGGGGCATGATTCGGTTGCGGTTCTGGCCGGGATGAAGAAGCTGCGGTGGCTTGATGTGGCCGGGACGGAGTTGACGCCGGAGGATGCGAGTGCGCTCCGGGCGGCTTTGCCTGAGTGCGAGATTGTTCGGTAGGCGTCGTTGATGTTCGGACCGTCAACAATCACCGTGACGCTTTACCGGGAGCGGTGCCGGATACCATAGTGGAATGCCGACGAGCCGAAGCCGAAGCGCCCGTGCGGCCAGAAGGCGCAAGCGCCGGATGGATCGTGTGGAGCACGACCTGAGCGAGGAGCAGTGGACCGCCTTGCAGGAGGCGTGGGGTGGATGTGCTTACTGTGGAGTCGCCGACAAGGCGTTGCAGCGTGATTGTGTGCTGGCGATATCGCGTGGCGGCCGGTACACGCTGGAGAACATTGTGCCTGCGTGCGGGTCGTGTAATACCAGCAAGTGCAACGACGAGGTCACGGGCTGGCTACGGCGGAAGAGGTTGAATGAGAGTGCGTTCCTGCTGCGGTATTCGCAGATCAAGACGCGGCTGACTGCGGCGTCACTGGCGTAGGGAGGAACGGCAAGGCCTATTTCGGGCCTTTCTCGAGCTTGTCCGCTTCCTTCGTATGCAGAGCAGCGCCGGTCGGGTCTCCCTTCTGCAGGAAGAGTTCCGCCAGGCGGCGGTGGACGACGGCCCGGCTCGGATCGAAATCGAGCGCGTGGATGTACTCTTCGGTCGCCCGGGCGTACATTTTCTTTGCGGTGTAGGCAACGCCGCGTTCCACTGCGAGATCCGCCTGTAGTTGCTGGTAATATTCGGACGCGGGGAATTCCCTGCCCTGCGGCAGTGCCGTTCGCAGAGCTTCCAGCGCAAGGTCACTGGCATGCCGGGCATTGTAGATTCGCGCCAGGTTCAGGTAGGCGTCCGGCCGTGTGCGGTCCATCGCGATGGCTTTCCGGCAGAGAGCTTCCGCTGCGGCGAACTGCTGTTTTTTGATGTAGAGCGACGCCAGGGCGTTGTACATCTCGGGCGTGACGTAAGGCGAGTTAATGGCTTTTTCGAACTCGGCGATGGCGGCCTGTTCCTGTTTCAGATCCTGATGGGCAAGCGCGAGGAAATAGTGCACCGGGGTCATGGTTTCGCCCGCTTCGAGAGCCTTGTGGTTCAGGTCCAGAGAGGCGGCAGGATCTCCGAGTTCACGCCGGACTTCCCCCAGCAGGGACAAGAAGTTCGGCAAGCCGGGGCTTTGCTTCAGACCGCGTTCCAGTTGCTCCTGGGCCTTTTCGGTGAGGCCCTGGTCGAAATAGAGGCGCGCGAGGTAGAAGCGCGCCCAGAGAAGTTCCGGATCGAGGTCGAGGGCCTGCTGCAACTCCGCCTTGGCGTCGGCGATTCTGTCGGGCGACCCCTTTGCGAGATAGGCCATGGCGAGCAGCATGTGGGCGGGTGCCGAGCGCGGATCGGCAGCCAACACTGCTTTGCACTCGCGGATGGCCTGGTCGGTTTTGCCTTGCTGAAGATGTTCCTGGGCGATGCCGAGTTGCATGCCTTGTGAAGCGGCGGGGGGAGTTTGGGCGCAGGCCATCAATGTAGCGAGGAGGAGAAAGGCTATCCGAATCCCCTGAACAGGCCACTCCCTCACGGTCGCGGTTCGGAATGAAGGCTGAACCGTGCGCGTCATCGGGCATCAGCCTCGTCGAGTACCAGAATCTGGTCGGCCTGGACGTTGTCGAGGGCCTGCTTCTTGCCACCGGGCCACTCGATCTCGATGCGGGCACCGGTTGCGTTGCCCAGACCGAAATACAAACGTGTGTCGCTGGTGCTGAGGTAACTTCCGTAGGGGTTGATTTCGCGTAACTGGGGCTTGCCGCCGCTGGTCACGCGTACCTTCGCGCCGATCCCGAAACGATTGCTTTCGCGGCCTCGGGCGCGGAACGCTATCCAGTGATTGCGATTGCCCCCGTCGTTGCGCAGCAGCAACGGGGCCCCGCCGGAATCGGTGGCAACGATGTCCAGGTCGCCGTCGTTGTCGAAATCTGCGACCGCCAGACCGCGGCCCACGTGTTGCATGCGAAACGCCGGACCGCTTTCCGCTGAGACGTCGCGGAAATGACCGCCACCGAGGTTGCGGTAAAGCAGGTCGGGTTGACGGTAGGAAAGGCGCTGGTCGTAGAGGGCCACGTTATCGATGACGTGGCCGTTGGTGACATAGATGTCCGGATAACCGTCGTTGTCGAAGTCGAAGACCCTGGTGCCGAAGCCGAGGGTCTTCACGCTGGAGGGTAAGCCGGCTTTGACCGTGCCGTCTTCAAAAAGCAGCTTGCCGAGATTGCGGTAGAGAGGGTTGTACTGGTCGGAAAAGGCCGTAAAAAAGATGTCCGGCAAGCCATCGCCATCGAGATCGGCGATCTCGGCACCCATGCCCGCGAGGGCTTTGCCGTTGATATCGAACCCGACACCGGCACCGTAGGTAATGTCGTCAAAAGTGCCGTTGCCTTTGTTGCGGTAGAGGAAATTGCGGACACCATCGTTGGCCACGAAGATATCGGGCCAGCCATCGCCATCGATATCGCCGATGGCGACGCCGAGAGTCTTGCCCGCAGGATTCGCCACGCCGGCTTTGCGGGAGACGTCTGTGAAGGTGCCGTCCCGATTGTTGTGGTAGAGCAAAGCGGCCGTGCCGTCGAACAGCTGGGGTTCGCAATACATGCGGTAACCCGGCTTGTGGTAGCCGCAGTACGGGGCTTTGCGTATGTCGGAATCGACGTAGCGGCCGACGAACAGATCGAGGTAGCCGTCGCGATCATAGTCCAGCCAGGCGGCACTGCTGCTCCAGGCACCGGCGGCCACGGCGGCGCTGGCGGTGACATCCGTGAAGGTCCCGTCGCCCTTGTTGCGATAGAGCTGATTGCTGCCGTAGCCGGTGATGTAGATGTCGAGGAAGCCGTCGTTATCGTAGTCGCCCACGGTGACACCGGTGGCGAACATGCCATTGCCGGCGAGACCAGCTTTGGCCGTTACATCTTCGAATTTCCGGTTGCCCAGGTTGCGGTAGAGGGCGTTGCCGGGGGAAGGCTTGCCGTGAGCCAGGTCGGCTCCGTTGGCGAAGAACAGGTCGGGGAGGCCGTCGTTGTCGAAGTCGATGACGCCGACGCCGGAGCCGAAGGTCTCGAACATGTGCTTTTCGGGGGAAGCCCCGTTTTCGTGGCGGAAGGTGATGCCGGATTCGGCAGCAACATTGTTGAACTGGGGACGGGGAGCCGGGCGGGGCTGCGGCCTGGGGGCCAGCTGACTGTAGAGAGCTGTCGGCGCGGAAAGCAGGAGCAAGTTTGCATTGAGAATGAGAAGAGCTTTGCGCAGCAGCATTATGGCCCGGTGTCTTATTATCCTACTTGCCGGAAAGTAGCGTTTCCACATAGTCTCCCAGTTGCCGGGCGGTGAATTGGTTGCCTTCGAAATCGGCGGCCAGGCGGCCCTCGCGATCAATTACCAGGGTGTGCAGGGAGTGCGTTACGTAGAAATCGGCGGCCCAGAAATTCAGGCCGAAGCGGCGCGAAACGGCCTTCACTTCGTCGAGTGGTCCGGTGAGGAAGTGCCAGGAGTCCGGATTGGCTTTCCAGGTAGATGCGTATTTTTCGAGGACTGCGGGCTGGTCGTGGACAGGGTCAAAGCTGATGCTGAGGAGGACGAGGTCACGGCCCATGCGGCCCGAGAAGCGCTGGTTCAGTTGGCCGAAGTTGTTGGCTAGCCGGAAGCAGTAATCGGGCAGCGGGCAACTGGTGTAGATGAAGGTGACGGCCACCACTTTTCCAGCCAGTTGGGATAGTGTGACGCTGCGTCCGGTCTGGTCGATCAGGGTGAAGTCGGGCACGGGGTCGCCTGGTTTTACGGTGGCTTGTGGCGCTTCGAGAAGTTTTAGGCGGCGTGCGACCAGCGGCTCCCGCTCGGAGTTCTCGTAGCGATGGATGGTGATGCGTTCGACATAGGAGCGCTTCTTGTCCACAACCAGGGTGAAGTCCACAGAGGTGCCTGGTTTGAGATCGGCGAGTTCACGATTATTGAGGACGGAAAACGGCATCGCCATGGCTTCCATGTAACCGGGTATGGGTGCATGGGAGATCTCGACATTGCGGTGCGGCCGTCTGTGCCCGGCAGTGCGCTTGACCATGGAAAGTGCGCCGGTTCTGTGACGAGGCAGGCATCGACCGGATTGCGTTCGATGTAGTTTGCGATTCTACCGAATTCAAGATCGTTGCGGACAAGCCGATCATAGCTCTCATCCTGCCAGAAGGGCCGGCCTGTTGTTCCCAGGCTGCGGTTGGCCTCACGGGCGGTGAACCTCTTCAGTGAATGCATGAACTTCGGGACAGGTTCTATTGGAGTGACCAGAATGTGGACGTGGTTTGGCATTACCACGAAATGGTGAAGGTCGTAGTCGATGAGATGACGGTAACGGATCGATGCGACCACCATTGCGGCGATTTCGGGAGTTCGGAGGTAGGTTGGGCCGACATTTGCATTGGCGAGGAGACGATCCATGGCCAGGAAGGCTCGGCCTGCCCGCGTCGCTTGGGGGAAGGTGCGATTTGCCGGCAGGCTGCCGTACAAACGCCAGGTGATGAATATTGGCCTCCCAATGGCTTGGAGGTGGGGCAGACGGCGGGCGTGCAATTCGGTCATGTGGAATAAGTGGATTCCTGGAGCAGGAATTCTCATCAAAAATCTTGGCCGATTGAAAAACATTGGCCGATTGCCAATCGGCCGCAGGTTTCCAACCTGCCCCACATAGCACTGGTGAACAGGAGGGTTTGGTTGGTGAGGGTAGATGGGAGTGCTTGGTTGGTGGACAGTAGGTGCTTAGTTGATGGGCAGGAGTGTTTGGTGGGGAGGAGTGCTTGGTTGATGGGCAGGAGTGTTTGGGTGACAGGAGTTGCCTGGTTGGGGGACTGGGGTATTTGGTTGGTCTGGCGGACATTAGCGCCCTCCCAACTTCGACCGGGGCCTTTCGATTACTCTGTAGTCGGTGGCGGACTGTTGGATTTCGATCGTTTGATTTTTGGGTATCGATGTGAACCGCTGCGGCTGTGCGTCTCCGGGCCACTGAATCTCCAGGCCCAGGATCTCTGCGGATTTACCCAGCCCGAGGTGCTGTTCCAGAGGCGAGGCACCGAATGAGCCTCCGCTTCCCACGGTCCGATAAACCGCTCGGGTCTCCGTTCCGTTCTTTACCGTCACTTTGACTCTGGCACCGATGGCCGCACGGTTCGCCTTAACACCTGTGAGCCGGACGCCGATCCAATCATTGCCGTGGCCCGGGTTTTCGAAAAGTCGGAAGGTATGGCTGTCACCTGGGACGCCCCCACCGATCACTTCCAGCAGGTCTTCGTCTCCGTCATTGTCCATGTCCGCGAAGGCCACGCCGTGCCCTTTGTGCAGTTCGCCCGTGCCGGAGGAGGTGGTGATGTCCACGAACTTCTTTCCCCCTTTGTTATGCAGGAGCACATTGGGCAGCAGAGTGGCAAAGGACAGTTCCCCGGTCCCGAAGCGGACGTCGGGATATCCGTCGTTATCCACGTCGCCGAAATTGGCACCCATCGGCATGAAGACTTTGTCCAGCCCGGTTTCTTTGGTGACGTCGCGGAAGGTGCCGTTGCCGAGGTTGCGGTAGAGCTTCATGGTGGGGGAATTGTGGGGCAGCCCGAGGTAGGTACGCACGCTTTCGTCAATGGACATGGCATAGCTACTCGCCAGAAGGTCCGGCTGGCCGTCGTTATCGTAGTCGAAAAACCAGGCGGCGAAGCCATGGCCTGAGGCCTGGACACCAGCCTGCGCGGCTACGTCGGTAAAAGTGTTGTCGTGATTATTGTGAAGCAGCGCGCTGTCACCGCGGTAGTTGGAGACGAACAGGTCGGCATAGCCGTCATTGTCATAATCAGCCGCTACTACCGCCTTGGTGAGCAGGGACAGATTCGTTCCGGACGATTTCGAGATGTCCTTAAAGGTACCGTTGCCGTTGTTCAGGAAAAGCTGATTCGGCTCGTTTTCGTTGCCTACGTAGAGATCGAGGAAGCCGTCGTTATTGATGTCCACCCAGACGCCAAATTCCGTCGTGGTTGGCTCGCCCAGGCCGGCTTCCACGGTGACATCGGTGAAGGTGCCGTTCCCGTTGTTGCGAAGCAGGGATTTCCGCATCGCCGTTTCCCAGCCGCCGCGCAGGACGAGGATATCGAGGGCGCCGTCGTTATTGTAATCCGTCTGGGTAATGTTGTTCCCGCCGAGCTGGGATGCCAGCCCGGATTGCGCGCTACGGTCGGAAAACGTGCCATCCCCGTTGTTGTGGAAGAAATGCATGGGCGCACAAAAGTCCCAGTTGGAGGTAACGATATCGAAGCGACCATCGTTGTCGAAGTCGTCAACGATCAGACCACCTACTTCATAATTGACTGCGCCCAGGCCGGCACGCGGTGCCACGTCGGTAAAGCGGCCAAGGTCTTCTGCGGATTCAAAGTGCGAAGGTGCCAACAGGTGCTCTTTGGGGACCCCGGCCGGATATTTGCCCAGCGTCATATAGGCAAGATTCAACAGCCACCTGGTCTCGATATCGTCAGGTCGCAGCTTGAGCGAAGCGAGGAAGTGCTGGATGGCTTTTTGCGAATCCGCACCCTTGATGTAGCGGAATTCGGGGCGAATCGGAAAAAGACACATCTCCCCGGGATGGCGGTATACGTCGTTGACCGCTCCGGCGCGGTGGAGGTAGGCCACGCCCAACATCTCTTCTACCTCGGGTACCAGCTTCGGTGCCCCGCGAGATGCAGTGCGGAGAGCGGCTTCGAACTGGGCGATCGCCGAATCCATTTGTCCCTGATAGGCATAGACCTGGGCGACTCCGAGGCGCGTTGCCACGGCATCGGAAGGAGATCGGCCCGGGCTGTCGGCGGTCAGGGCCAGTTTCGGTGCCCGGGCCCTGAGATCGGCGAGCGATCGCTGCCGCAGGGTGCAGGACAGTTTCAGATCGGTGTTCCAATTGGCAGGCTTGGCAAAGTTCGCCAAAGCTGCCGCCGCTTCGCTGAACCCGCTGACGTTCACGTCAAACCGGATACTGCCCTCGGCGAGAACGGCGGCCTGGCGAGCACGCTGGAACTGTTCGAGTACGGCGAGTTCGTCCGGCGGCAGCATCTTGACGATGGCGAAACCGGAAGGGAGCCGGAATACCGGCGAAATCCGACCAGGGCCGAGGCCTCGCAGAGCGGTTTGGATCTCTGTGCGCAGGGAGGAAGGCTCGACTTTGCCGAGGAGGCCGCCATCGAGCGAGGTGGCGTCGATGGATTTCTGGCGTGCGAGTACGGCGAAATCGGCACCCTTTTCGATTTCAGCCCGGAGGCGGGTTAGTTCTTCGGCTGAAGTCAGGACGAGGATGCGCAAGGGGACAGCGCTGGAGGTTGGTTGCTGGCCGGGGGCGACGAGGACAAGGGCCAGCAGACAGAAGAGCACGCGAGACAGAGATACCCCCATAGATTCGGCAAGGATAGCATAGTGTGCCAATCTTGCGTGCGCCGTCGGCGAAGGTGGAGGCAAGGTGAGACTGCGGGGCGAAGGGCGTGACCGAGCGCTCTCTTTTGTGTGCGTGGCCAGATTCGGGCTGCCGATCCGGACTCGCCGCGCCGGCTGAGGCAGGCCGAAATACCAAGGAGGTCCCACCAAGCCTGGGAAGCGTGCAGGACCCGAACGATTGTCACGCCATCACTGTGCGGCAGGTAGCACGTGAGGAACTTCGTGAGTCCTTTGATTTGCCATCGGCGAAGTCCCGCCAACCGTGGTTCTCGCAGCGGAAGGGATGCACCCATCTCAGGGTGCCTGGACAAGTCGCGAAAGCTCTCTTCAGCGTTCCGTAAGAAGCGGTCTGCCGTTTCGATACTGGCGTGCTCGGCGAGGTAATACAAAGGACTCAACCAGATCGAGTTTGGCAGCTGCCCGCTTGTGCACCTCGCCATCTAAGAATTGAGCTTTTTCTGGCTCTTCAGCATGGCAATGGCTTGTTGTCGAATAGCCTCAAAGTCGCCCCGAGTTAAATCGCTTTCTTCGCTCCCCAGACCTTCGGGCAGCAGCGATGTCAATCGGTCTTCGGCCTTGCGTATCTCGTCGGAGCGAATCAAATCGCGGATGTATTCACTGACGCTGCTGTAGCGCCCTTCGGCGATCTGCTGATCGACGAAATCTTTCAGCGGCTCAGGCAGCGAAATGTTCATTGTCTGCATGATTCTGGCTCCCGACGCCGCACACTACCATAGATACCAATACCTGCGCGACTTGCCCTGGGTTGAACTGCTGTTCCTCAGGCCGTTTCCGTTCTGGGCTGTCGAAGCAGTCGCGCTATAAGCGCGGGTTGTCGGGGGACCGCTCCAGAACGGCGACTGAAGGCTCCGAAATATCATTGCCCTGTGAAGCCCTTCCGGAAAGCATGGATTTGGCCACGAAAGTTTTTCATGCCGAAGTCTGATTCGTCATCGAATCGCCCCTCCTCGTGCGGGACCAGAAGGCGTTCGAGAAACTGATCGACAAACCGGGCATCGTCGCCGGTCGCCAACGTGCGCATATCGAGGCCGAGCAGAAAGGCATTCGCGAATTCGAAATCCGGGAGTTCCGCATCGAAGACGTCCTCGGAGAACAGGCGGCCACTGTCCCGTTCGTAGCGGCGCAGAACGATGCGGATATCCTGAAGATCCTTGGCTCGCTGGTATGGGGCATCTACCCAGGCAATGATCTTCAGCAGGGCCGTGACGATCGGCGGCGCGACGCGGATCGCTATTCCTCCCGGCAGATTGACTTCGACCGCGCGAGTGAACACGTGATCGAAACCGGCCAGGCTCATCCTGAACTGACTCGCGGGCCAGGTGATGGAACCGCTGCGACGGAGTTCAGCACCGGCAGGCAAGAGGTCTACGAGCGTCCGGCGCGGAGCGATCCAGCGGTGCTCCAGCTTTGGCACCGGTGTCCAGCCGATGGCCGCCAGCCGCATCATTAGATGCTCAAACTCATCGAAGTTGAGAGCAACAGTGAGATCGACATCGCGCGTAAAGCGTCCGAGATCGCCCATGAGGAGCAACAGAGAGGTGGCTCCGATCACGACCAGGTCGGTGCCCAGTTCTTCGCAGATTTGGCTGATCCCCGCCAGGTCTGCGATTTGGTCAGGCGTGAGGATGTCATTCATTTCAGGAATTCCTGCCGAAGTTCCTCCGCCGCCTCCCTCGCGCGCGGCTCGCTGCCGTTCAACAACTCCGCATAGACCAGCCACGGAGGGGCGAGCATTTTGCCCTCGAATTCACGCCAATAGACCAGGTCGCCAAAAGGTTTGAGCAGGATTACAGGGCCAGTCCGATCTGGAAGCAGCCGCAGGGCGTGGTGGTGTTCCAGGTTCAAAAAAACGGGAACCTCGGAACTGCGATAGAAGTGTTGCATCGCATCGGCGGCGGGACCGCCAGTCAGGGCATACGGTATTTTCTGCGCTCCCGCATCGTGCGTCAGTCTTGCCACGAACTGCTCCACGGATGGCTCCTGGTATCGGAAGCGGCCAAGCATCAGCTTTGGCCGCAGAATCTGGTTGTAGCCGGAGACGAGCCGGTCTCTGAGTTCGTGGTTAGCGTCAGGATTTCGTTCAGCGCCATGGGCCCAGGCTACTCCTTCGTGAGCGAACTGCAGGCGAAGTTCGGCGACCTTGCTTTTGCTGATGCCGACAGCCGCAGCAAGGTCGCGGACAGTCCAGCGCGCTGATTCCGGGTTAATGGCAAATTGGAACAAGAGCTGGACCGCGGCCGGGGTCAGGCGTTCCGACTGCGGTGGCCTCGGCGGCTTGCGTGCGCCGATCACAGTCCAGTTGTATTCGTCGCCCAGGGCAAGATGTATATTGCCGACCTCGTCTACGAACGAAATGCCCGCGTCAATGAAGCTCTTCGCGGTCGGAGTGGCCAGGTACGGAGCCAGCACGAGTGTTTCGCCGGTTGTGACAGTCGGGCCATCGCCCTTTGCGGCCTTCCTTTCGCCCTGAATCTGGCTGATAACTGCATTCACCATGGTGCGGTCGAACCAGGATCTTTTCACGATGAGGGGAAGGCGGTGCTTGCCCCGCGGAGTCGTAATTTCGAGAACGGGGCTGGCGTGCCGATCACCGACCTTCGCAGGAATGAGACGAAGATGCCGCACGAAGGGCACAGCCCTAATCTGGTCAAACCGGGTTTCAGTGTTTGTCGGGCCAACAGCCATCTGTCCACAAATATATCATGTCCATTATTAATGGACACTGACGAAAACTGGACGATCAGGCAGCGCGTTGGAGAAAGCCGATGGTTTCGGGTCCAGGCAAGCCGTATCAGAAGCGTGTCAAAACTCCATCTATACAATGCAGCCAGACGCGCGACCCTCCGCGCCCCCGTGGTAGCCTGATTTCGTTATGCGCAGACGTGTGTTCCTTGGGATGGCGGGTGCCGCGGCTTTGGTGCCGGTGCGAGTTCTCGCTGATGGCGTGACGCTGGATGCGGCGGCGCGTGCGTATCGCGTTTCTGCGGGCGGCAGCATCCAGGCGGCACTTGAGGCGGCGGCTAAGGATCCGGTCAACAAGATTGTCTATGTCCACGCCGGGACCTATCGCCCGGCGGCGCATGGGCAGGCTCTGATCTGGTTCAACCGGCGGCACGACGGCATTACGCTCGAAGCGGTGGGCGAGGTGGTGCTGACGGCCGCCAATCCGGCGATCGCCGACAAAAGGGCACCCAGCTTCCCGGCCGTCGTGAATCACGTCGTCTATTTCGGCGACGGAGTCTCCACGAAGACCATGCTGCGCGGCTTCCGCGTCACCGGCGCGAATAACTACACCACCGGCACCGGCGAGCGCTCCCCAATCGAATCCGACAACATACGCAAGACGCCGTTCTTTTATCTGGATGGCGGTGGCATCAAGATCTATGCGGATGCTTATCCGACTATCGAGCGCGTCGAGGTGGTGGGGAATTACACCAGCCCATGCGGTGCCGGGGTATCGGTGGAGCACCTCGGCAAGCCGCTCGACGCTGCGGTGTTCCGCGACTGCATCTTCCGCGACAACCGGACGCAGGTGACCGGCGCGGCGTTCGACCTTCTGCACGGCAGCCGCGCCATGCTCGACAACTGCCTGTTCGTGGGCAACATGGCGAATCTTGGCGTGGACTACGTCGGCCTGCTGACCGGTGGCGAGTATCACCCGGAGCACGGGTCGGGGGCGATGACGGTGTTTGAGGGGTCCCGTGCGGAGGTTAGCCGCTGCACGTTCACCGGGAACTGGGCCGGCGTTGACGACAACGGTACCGGCTGCACTTACGTGAAGTCGATCTTCTGGAACAACACACTGAAGGGCGGGATCTCTACGGGCGCGCGCTACGAGATCGACATCACGAACGGCGGGGGCGTGCGGGAGTCGTTCATCCACGGCGAGACGAACGACCTGCGGGGGACGATTAGTCGGGCGGTGAATACGTTTGATCCGCCGGATCCGCGCTTCGACGCGCAGTTCGTGCCACAGGCGCCGGAATACGGGGCGGTGGGGTATCGACCGGTGGCCGTGGGAGTGCGTAGTCGCACCACACGGTAGCTGATCACGTGCGGGGAATGGCCATCAGTTGTTAAAAGGAAATGGTGGGAGGTCACGGGATCGAACCGTGGACCTCCTGCTTGTAAGGTGAGCGGGCAGACTGATTATGGATTCTCAGGATTGCTCATAAGTGTCAACGCGACAGCTACTTACGGGATGCAAAGGGCAGTGCTGAACAACCTATAGTACGGGTGAAATGTGGTAGTGAAATGGGTGGTTACGACACAAACCATGACACAAAGCACCATGCCACGGCCCGACACATTGTAGAGTGTCATCATGTATTGCCCTCTCCCGCTACTACTCGTCGCAACCGTGTCGGCACTCCTTGCCCGAGCGCAGGGTAGTCCGTCGGGAGTACAGAGTACTTTCGACCAGATGATCGCCAACGCCCGCGAGAACAAAGGTGCTGCCACGGCAACCGCAAGCATCGACCCTCGAAGATCAACGCGCGGCAACACTGCGATTCTGCTATTCGTCGAGCCACGGGCTAAGGGCAGCCGTAACGTCACACTGGAACTGACCCGCGAGCTCATAAGCGCCTGTCCGTCTGTGATAACGGTTACCTCCAATGCTGCGGCCTCAGAGTTCCGGATCGCACCCGCGTCCGGCGCATCCACCCTTTATCGGGCAGACGGTACAGTAGCTCAGATATTTTCAGCGCGTTGGACCGTTTCTGGCCTTGCGAAGGAGATCTGTTCGTTCTTGCAGTCTCCGAGACCTGTGTCTCCAGTTGGAAGTGCACGATTGGCTCCCACAACGGAAGACTTGATCTCGCATGAATCTGACCGAACAGAGTCGGCGGAAGCTCGTCCGCCCTCGTTCGAGATACCTGTACCAAAGGCAGACACTGCAATTGCCAAGAGAAATCTGAGTCAGGACTGCCCGGTAGTTGTCATCAAAGTCACTTCTACTGACGGAGGGTTTACCCATGCCGTGATCGATGGGTTGACGAAGAGTCCGCTGCAGCGCGAAGTCGAGAGGATTCAAAATGGCGGAAAAGATCCCCATTATTTGGACGTTAGACTAAGAAACACGAGCGACAGGGCGGTCCGAGCGATTGAGGCATTTTCCGTTTACGCCAATCTGATGGGCGATGAGGCTTCGCAGCAATCTTTGCTTTCCCAGAATGACAAGCCCATTAAGCCGGGGGCCGAGTTCCGAGAGTATGCGGTCGACAGCGCTGCATTACAGGCCAACGGGAAGGGTGATGTGACGGTCTATGTCAACCGTGTCCGCTTCGAAGACGGCACATTCTGGAGGGATAACGGCAGCCGTTCCTGCGCCCTAAAGAGCAACATAAGGCGATAAGTGCTTGACCGAATCTCTCACCGATGTGTTTGAAGTTGACGCCTTGGCAGAAAAAGAACTCCGCGAGGCCATTCTCCTGGAGTTCCTAAAGCCCGGCGAACCCTCAGCAATCGGTCTGCTGCGCCATTGTGCGCGATACATCACAACTCTTTTTGACGCCAGGGCGGCCGAGCTGTTGGAGCGGGAACTGCCCTCATCTGAATACTGCAAGCGGTTGAGAACAATGGAGTACAACTTGCCCGTGTACTTCTTCGGCTGTCGCTATGAGCCCAATACACTGGGCCGAGCACTAGAGGATGGACGCCACAGAGTGGCACTCGGTTGCCCGTGGGGGCGTTGTGTTGAGTATGCTGCCATTGCCCTCGCAGACCACGGGCCTGAGCCAAGGCCGGGGTTGGAAGAGATACTGGACAAGTTCCTGCCGATTAATGGACACGCTTTCGTAAGTTACGCACTGCAGATTCGGTCCGACTACTGGATGTGTAAAGCAAGTTCGACCAGCAAAGGGAACCCTGCCGCCGGGCGGGGCGCATCCGATGCAACCATGATGGCCGTCTCAGGGCACCTGTCGAAGCGGATGCTGGAACACTACAGTCACGTTCGAATGGCCGCGAAACGTACCGCAATCGATGCTCTGGGCAGCGGGCTGATGCAACCCGTGACGGTATCGGCACCAATGGAAGGCAAACCGTCCTGAGTGCGGCACAATTCGGGGTTACGACACAAACCACGACACAAACGCTCGTGAGGGGTTCGGGAAATCCGTGTAAGTTATTGAAAGGGAATGGTGGGCGGTCACGGGATCGAACCGTGGACCTCCTGCTTGTAAGGCAGGCGCTCTAACCGGCTGAGCTAACCGCCCGAAAATACCGAACCTGCGGAGCGATCTGGCAGGTGAGGTATCTGGAGATACGTCTTCAGCTTATCATGGCTGGAAACCAGGGTCCGGAAAATGAGGGGTCCACGCTTTTGGCTGCCGCACGTCAGAGGTATTGGATGCGTGTGTTTTTAGTGGCGTTGGTGGTGGCGGTGGCGGCTTCGGCTGCGGAACAGCCCGATTCACCTCGTGAAGCAGCCACAGCACTGGCTCGGCGCGCCGCCCGGGCCGAGAAAAAGAAGCA
>RGPS01000127.1 GCA_010084195.1 Terriglobia bacterium | reverse complement strand
GCCAACGTTCGTATCCAGAGCGTTGACGGTGCCGGTGCCGGCGTTTGCCCCGGTGGCAATGTCCGCCTCACCGTTGCCGCCAATGGCTGGCTCCCGAACCAAACGCCCTCCTACCAGTGGATGGTGAACGGTTCCCCCGCCGCCGGTGGCAATGCCGCCTCGTTCACTGTTCCGACTACCGATGCCGGAACGAAGAACGTCACGGTTAAGGTCAGCGTCACTGGCCCCGACAGCACGGCGACATCTAATCCCGTCGCCGTCACGGTCAAGCCGCTCACGCCGCCCACCATCCGCTTCGCCGTCGCCCCCGCAACCATGCCCTACGGCAACACGGCCGCGCTGGCTGCTCAGGCGACCGGTTCCGAATGCGGTGGCCCGGCCACGGTTCGCTACACAGGTGAAGGCGTCACCGGCACCGCGTTTGACTCCAAGGCTCTCGCCTTCGATATGTCGAACCGCCTCCGTGCGCAGTCCCGTACGGTTCGTCTCACCGCAACCGCAACTGACCAGAAGAACCAGACCGCAGCGGCCAATGCCGATGTCACTGTCACCCTGAAGTCGGAAGCGCGTCGCCTCGACGATATCGTCTTCCCCCAGATGAGCGCCCGCGTCAACAATTGCGCCAAGCGTGTTCTGCTGGAACAGCTGACCCCGATGCTGCGGAACGATCCGCAGGCGAAGGTCATCCTGATTGGTCACCGCGACGAAGCCGAAAAAGGCAGGCTCGGTTCCAAAATGGATGAAGCGCGCGTAATCAACGCCGCCGCCGTGCTCAGCGCGGGTACGGGCATCTGCCCGCAGCTCGATCTCAGCCGCATCATGTGGAAAGCAGCTGGTACCGATCAGTCCGCAGAAACGCGACCCGCTCTGTGCGGCACCTCGACCGATGTAAAGGAACTGGGCCGTTCGGCCATCAAGGGCACCGACAAGAAGGTTCAGTTCCGTCGCGTTGAGATCTGGATCGTTCCGGGTGGCGCGGATATGCCCGCTGGCCTCACTGGCCTCCAGGCTGTTCCCGAAAAGGACGTCAAGACCAAAGGCTGCCCGAAATAAGAGCAACCAGAGGTTAACCGAAAGGGCGGTGGGCTTCGGCTCGCCGCCCTTTTTTGTTTTCTATCGGATGCGATACTGGAGGCAGTTTGAGTAATTCCAATTCCCTTTCAAAAAGTAAGATCAAGATCCTTCTGCTCGAAGGCGTGGATCCCTCGGCTGTCGATGCGTTTCGTAATGATGGCTACACAGAAGTCGAGTACCACAAGAAATCATTACCCGAAGCGAAGCTGCTGGCCGCCGTCGAGGATGCCCATTTTATCGGGATCCGCTCGGCCACCAATCTCACGTCACAAGTGTTTGAATCCGCACAAAAACTCACCGCAGTCGGGTGCTTCTGTATCGGGACGAATCAGGTAGACCTCAAGACTGCCCGCGACCGCGGCGTCCCCGTCTTCAACGCCCCGTTCTCGAATACCAGAAGCGTAGCCGAACTCGTCCTGGCCGAAATCATCTTCCTGATGCGTGGTGTACCGTGGCGCAACGCTGAGGCCCACCGCGGCGGCTGGCCCAAAACCGCGACCGGCTCCCATGAAGTCCGCGGTAAGACCCTGGGCATTATCGGCTATGGTCACATCGGAACACAGATTGGCCTCCTCGCCGAATCAATCGGGATGCAGGTTGTCTTCTACGATGTCGTCTCGAAACTGACCCTCGGGAACGCACGGCAGGCATCTTCCCTGCGTGAACTTCTGTCCCTCGCCGATGTCGTTACTCTGCACGTGCCGGAAACCCAACAGACAAAGAACATGATCGGCGCTGCGGAACTGGCGCTCATGAAGAAGGGTGCCGCGCTGATCAACGCCGCACGCGGAACGGTGGTAGACATCCCCGCCCTGGCTGCGGCCCTCGACAGCGGGCACCTGAGTGGAGCAGCCCTGGACGTGTTCCCCGCAGAACCAAAAACCGGCGAGGAATTCATTTCTCCCCTTCGCGGGCGCGAGAACGTAATCCTGACACCTCACATCGCCGGCAGCACCCAGGAAGCCCAGAAGAACATCGGACGGGAAGTCGCCGAGAAGCTGATCCGCTACAGCGACAACGGCTCCACCCTGACCGCCGTCAACTTCCCCGAAGTCTCCCTCCCCGAACACCAGGGACACCACCGCGTCCTGCATATTCACCGCAATCAACCCGGTATGCTGTCCCGGATCAACGCTGTCTTCTCAGAAGAGCGTATCAACGTGGCCGCACAGTACCTGCAGACCAATGCAGCCATTGGGTATGTCGTAATCGACGTGGAGACGCCGGAGCGGGAAGAGTCACTGAACCTGCGGCGACGCCTCGATGAGATTCCGGGAACGATTCGGACCAGAGTGCTTTACTGAAGCCACCCGGTGGCGCTGCCGTAAAGCGGTGCATCTGGAAAAACCAGACTCCGCTTGACTCGGGTTGCACCCAAACCGGGCCATGGGATGCTGCGGAGGCGAACCTTTCACAACTACCGTAGGCCGGCATGTGGGGCCAGGATGGCATCCTGCGCGCCTGTCGCCGACAGGCGCCAAAGCCCAACCGCGCCGCAATCTCACGGAGTGCCAGTGCAACAGTGCCCCGAGCGAGCACCTCGCGGATCGCCCGCTGACCCGAAAATGCGAAAAGGGAGTGGCCCCCGAGCCGCTCCCTTTTCTTTTGACGCACCGCGGGTACCTCCGAGCACCCAACGGTCCCATGGCAGGCCGCACGCCGCAGCGTGAAGCAACTGTCTACCCGCCTGCCTCCGATGGTCGGCAGGTAGAACAAAACAAGAAGTGAGATGTCGCACGCGTGAGGCGGTACCTCCGGTGTCAACTTTGGCTCTCGCCTCATCTGGCCACTTCGTGGAATAAGGCCTTTATGTATTTCAGGAAGGAAAAAATAATTTACCAGGCAAGTAATTTTGCCATTGCAGCAGCGATATCACTCGTCTGCGGCAAGATATGATCTTCCAGATCCGGGTGGTATCCAACCCACGTATCCAGCGCGGCAATCCGCTTCACCGGAGCATCCAGGAACGTAAACAGCTCGTCCGCAATTCGGGCCGCGATCTCCGCCCCAAAACCAAAACTCAGGGTGTCTTCATGTGCCACAATAACGCGGCTCGTCTTGCGCACACTGGCCGCAATTGAATCCCAGTCATAGGGACTCAGACTCCGCAGATCGATAACCTCAACCGTCTTGCCAGGATGCAAGGCCTCCACTTCCAGAGCCGCCAGCAGCGCCTTCTGGACCACAGCGCCATAGGTGATGATCGTCAGCGAATCACCGGCCTTCGCAATGCGCGCCTTGCCCAGCGGGATCATATACCCGTCACCAGGGTAAGGCGAACGGTTGTACATCTCGCGATAGAGCTTCTTATGCTCCAGAAAGAGCACAGGATCCTCGCAGCGGATCGAGGTTCGCAGCAAACCGGCCGCATCCGCCGCATTGCACGGAAAGACCACCCGCAAACCCGGAATATGCGTAAAAGCAACTTCGCCACACTGGCTGTGATAGACAGCCCCCCCCGTCAGGTACCCGCCAATGGGCACCCGGATCACCATCGGTGCGGCGAACCCACCGTTCGACCGCCAGCGCAACGAAGCCAGCTCATCGCGCAACTGCATCATCGCGGGCCAGATGTAATCGAAGAACTGAATTTCAACCACCGGCTTCAGCCCGGTCACCGCCATCCCGCTCGCACGTCCTACAATCGAGGCCTCGGCGATCGGTGAATTGAAGACCCGGTGGCTACCGAACTCCTTCTGCAACCCGGCCGTGAGCTTAAAAACCCCGCCCTTGCCCTTTACCTCGTGCAGCTGATCTTCTCGGCTGCAATCGGCCACATCTTCGCCAAACACCACGATGCGGCTGTTGTGGCGCATTTCTTCACGCAACGTGGTGTTGATCAGGTCAGCCATCGTCCGGTCATCGCCGTCAGTGAGGGCCGGCACGCTGAACGCTGCCGAGGTGGGATCGCAGGTTTCAGAGTAAAGATGATCCAGCGCAGTTGCAGGGTGCGGCGCGGGTGCCGTTAGCGCCTTCTTCGAGTCTTCCAGAATCTCGTGTTGCAGGTGCCGCTGCAGATCGTCCAGCTCACCCTCGGTAGCCAGACCTTCCTCCACAAGAAGCTGCTTCATCAGCAGCAACGGGTCCCTCTCCGCTTCGGCCGCACGCTCCGCCTCGGTCTTGTACAGACGCTCATCGTCGCTTAACGAGTGAGAGTAAGGCCGCGTGCAGTGGGCATGAACCAAAGCCGGACCATGATTTTCACGACAGTACGCCACAGCAGTCGCCATGGCTCGGTAGGAGGCGATAAAATCCGTGCCGTCCGTTTCAATAGTGAGAAGGCCCGGAAAATTCGACACCAGCCGTGAGATGGACGCGCCAGGCGTCTGCTTTTCCACCGGGACCGAGATCGCGTAGCCATTGTCTTCAATCAGGAAGACAACAGGCGCAGCCGAAAGACAAGCGTGGTTGATCGACTCCCAAAACTCCCCTTCACTGGTAGCACCGTCACCGGACGAAACCACAACAACCTGGTCTTCATTCGGATACTGCATCCGCAGGCCCTCCGCACAGCCAACAGCCTGCACGTACTGGGTCCCGGTAGCGGAAGAACTGGAAACGATATGGCGGGCCGGGTCGCTCCAGTGGCTGGGCATCTGCCGCCCCCCGGAACTCGGATCCGCAGCGGCTCCCACAGCCTGCAACAGCATGGAGTACGGCGTCATGCCCAGCGCCAGCGTCAGGGCACGATCCCGGTAATAGGGGTAGTACCAGTCATGGCCGGGGCGGGTCGTCATACCCGCAGCCACCTGGATCGCTTCATGCCCCGCACCGCTTATCTGGAAGTAAATCTTGTTCTGCCGCTTCAGCAGGATCTCGCGGTCATCTACCAGCCGCGACATCAGCATGGTCCGGTAGGCAACACGAAGGGCCTCCGGCTCAAGACCAGCTGCATGAGCCGCAGCCATCCGTTCGGTGCCGGTAAGCGTGGGGAACGACGTTGTCATGAAATTGCCCTCACCAGATTAGCAAGGCTTCAGGTCGTTGTCGTTGCCCCGCATGTCAGCCGCCGATGTGAGCGGCGTCCCCCGCGAACTCAGGAACCTCCAGAGCAGGTAACCGGCGAGTGAACAACCGACCGCGATACGGAACGCCGTCTGGTACTCAGCATGATCAAAAAGCCGACCGATTCCCGGACTCGAAAGGGCTACGACCGCCGACCACGACCCGGCCCCGATCCCGGATATAAGGCCAATATGCTCCGCAGGGAACACCCGTGTCGCCCAGTTCACCGATAGAACCACGAACCCGGCCACAGCAAACATCGCCACAAAGAACGAAGCCAGGACCCACGCCCCGGAAGGCAGCGAGTCGGTAAAGGCGAGCGGCAAGGTGATGATCAGCGATGCCAGCATCAACCCCTTGTGGCGCGGCCCATAACGATCCAGCAAAGTCCCCCACACGAAGTAACTGATCTCCCATCCCAGCGGAGGAATCCACAGCACTTTGCCCAGCATGGCCTGATCCCAGCCGAATTTGGCATGCAGGTACAGCGAAGAGTTGTACAGGATCAGGCCCAAAGGCATCGCGCCCAAAGCATAGGCTGCAATGTAAGCCGCAAGGGCGGGATGTTTCCACGGCATAGACGCCAGACTGGCTTTTTTCGCCGGAGCCTCATGGTCCACCCCCCGGCTGATGAACTGCCACAAAATCAGCCAAACAAAGCCCAGGCAGCCCGTCACGAAAAACGCCCCGTGCCAGCCGTATGTCAGAGCGATCGGCGTCACGATAAACGGCGTGATAATGGCGCCAAGTGAGCCGCCGCTGTAAGCCAGCGCCAGTCCCCGGCCCCGCTTTTCTACTGGAAGCGTCTGCGTCACAGTGCGAAGTCCGCCCGGAAATGTGGCACCTTCCCCCGCCCCCAGAACCCCGCGGGCCAGCCCGAAGCTCAGCAGGCCGCTGGCCCATGCATGAGCCACTGCCGCCACGCTCCAGACTCCAACCGCGATATTCATGCCCCGGCGCACACCGAGGCGATCCAGAAGAATGCCCCAGACCGGATTGCCAATCATGTACGTGACAGAAAAGCAGGAAATAATGAAACCATACTGTTCCGCACTCAGATGTGTGTCTTTGAGGATGGTCGGAGCCAGGATGGCGAGAGTATTGCGGTCCACGTAGCTGATGAACGAGACCAGCATCATGGAGACAGCCGGAACCCAGCTGATTCGGCGCGAGAGATGAGCGTTATCGGAGCGCAATAACTCTCGATGATACACTGGCAGAAACATCGCAAAAGGTGCTGGTGCGAGTCTGTTTAGATGTTGTCAGCCCAAAGAAACCGTTAATGCTGCTTCCTCGTGATTTCGTCGCGTACATCTCCCGCCAAATCGTGCGGCGTCTCTCTCCTGTCACAATCGAAACCGCCAACCCGGAACGCGTTGTCGAATTGGTGACCACCCTGGTCACCGAAGAACTGAACGCAGAAGACGCGCTGAACGACGAAGTGCGTGATCTTCTCGAACAGTACAGCGACTACATGCGTAAGGAAGGTGTCAGCTACCAGGACATGTTCCGTAAGATCAAAAACACCATGATCACGCAGCGGAAGATTGTCAAAGCAGCTGGTCGCGATACCGGCGACGCGATGAAACTCTCGCGCGACAAGATTACCGATATTTCGCACAAACTCATCACCGTCTTGCGCAAGTCTCGCGATCTGCGCCTCAAAAAGGACCAGAACGAGGCCCGCCTCGACATCGTGAAGGCATTCACGGACATCCTCGTAGTGGAAGAGAAAGCAGACCGTGCATCTCGCGACAATGTTCGCCGCATGAAGAAAGATATCCCCGAGGGCAGTGAAGAGTGGGATATCCTGCAGAAGCGTTTTTACGGCGAAGAGCTGAAGAAATTCGGCATCGACACCAGTAAATAAGAGACCCGTCACCATGAAACCGGCAGTAGTCGTGGTCGGCAGCCTGAACATGGACTTCGTGGTTTTAACGAAGACGTTGCCCACTGCGGGCGAAACCGTACTGGGCGACGGCTTTCGCATGATCCCCGGCGGAAAAGGTGCCAATCAGGCCGTGGCCGCGGGCAAACTGGGCGCGGCCTCCGTCAATGTCCGCATGGTAGGCAGGGTCGGAGCAGATATGTTTGCCGATCACCTGAAAGCAAGCCTTGCAGGTGCCGGTGTCGATGTTTCCGGCGTCCATGCTTCGCGGTCCCGGCCTACCGGCGTGGCCCTGATTGCGGTTGATGCGGCAGGCCAAAACCAAATTGTGGTCGCCTCAGGGGCCAATGGCGAACTGGCCTCTGCAGATGTCCCGGCCATGAAGAAGAGCTTCGCCGGAGCCAATATCGCTCTGTTTCAGCTGGAAACGCCCCTCGATACCGTCACAGCCGCGATGCGCCTCGCAAGGGAACAAGGTCTGAAGACCATCCTCGACCCGGCACCCGCGCAGGTCTTGTCCCGCGAACTGCTCCTCAACGTCGACATCCTAACACCCAATGAAACCGAAGCTTTCATGCTCCTGGGGCGGCAACCAGAACCGTTAACCCTCGAAAACGCCCCCGCCATCGCCGACCAACTGGCCGCCCTCGGAGCCCGCATGGTCGTCCTGAAACTCGGGGTCCAGGGCTGTTATTTTCATGGTGCTGGTGAGGCGTACCACGTGCCCGGGTTCACCGTGCAGGCTGTCGACAGCACCGCCGCCGGCGATACCTTCAACGCGGGCCTCGCGATCTCGCTGGCCGAGGGTAGCCCCATCCCGCATGCCCTGCGCTTCGCCAATGCGGCCGCAGCCATCTCCGTTACCAGAATCGGTGCTCAGGCCTCAGCCCCCTCCCGAACCGAAGTAGACGCATTTCTGGCCACCCACAAGCCAAAAATCGGCTAACATGATGGTTCATGTCAGAACCTGCCATCGTCGTTCGCGATCTCCGCAAAACCTACGACACCAAGCTCGCAGTTGATGGCTTAAACCTCACGGTCCCCCGCGGCTCGTTCTTTGGCTTCCTCGGCCCAAATGGTGCCGGAAAATCGACCACAATCCGCATGCTGATGGGGTTGATTCCACCCACTTCCGGCACCATAGAGGTTCTTGGCCTCCAAATGCCCGCCGACGAGACGGCCATCAAGCAGCGAATCGGCCTCGTCCCGGATGAGTCTTTGCTCTTCGACCGCCTCACCGGCTTCGAGTTTCTGGAGTTCGTGGGCCGGATGTACAGCCTCCCCCGTGAGCTTTCCCGCGAGCGAGCCGGAGAACTGATGGAACTTTTTGAACTCGCCAACGAAAAGCGGACCCTGATCGCCGAGTACTCCAAAGGGATGCGGAAAAGGGTCGCCATGGCGGCGTCGCTCATTCACAAGCCGGAGCTCTATCTCATGGACGAGCCCTTCGAGGGCGTGGATGCGGTCGGCGCCCGGCTCATGAAGGACATCCTCCTCGATCTGGTGAAACACGGAGCCACCATCTTCCTCACCTCGCACGTCCTCGAAGTGGTGGAACGGCTCTGTGACCACGCCGCAATTATCAACACCGGCAAGATCGTCGCCGAAGGCAGTATGGAGGAACTTCGCGCCGGGTCCGCCACCCTGGAAGATTCGTTCGTCCGAACGGTTGGCGCAGACCACGCCTATGAGCGGCTGGACTGGCTCGGTTAGTCGCGATGATCGCTGCAATCCTCAAGGCCCAATTCCTCAGCATGAGGCTTCGATCCGGCACACGAAGCGGGTCGGCAATCTTTTCTGCCATCACAGGCCTGCTCTTCTACGTCGCTTTTGGCTGCATCGGCTGGGTCGCCATGCTGTTCTTTTCTGCCGGAGACCAAACGCCCATCTTCGTCACCGCCCTCTCCATTGCCCTGCCTTTCGTGATGCTCTACTGGCAACTGGCACCCCTGATTGCCGCCAGCTTCGGCGCATCTATCGACCTGCAGAAACTACGCGCCTACCCGATTCCGAAATCCAGCCTGTTCAAGGTTGAAGTGCTGCTGCGCATCACAACCTGCGCCGAACTCCTGCTTCCCCTCACCGGCATGGCCGTCGGCCTGCTCCGCAACCCTTCGCTGGGCTGGAAGTACTCCCCGCTCATCATCGGCGGAACCGTCGTCTTCGCAGCGATGAACATTCTGCTCTCTGCGGGGACCCGCAGCCTCCTCGAAAGGCTGATTCTTCGAACCCGACTTCGGGAGTTGCTGATGATCCTCCTGGTCACCGTAGCGGTGCTGCCGCAGATCATGTTAGCCACCAGGATCAAGAAAGGGACCATCCTGTCGCTGGCACCCTCGCAGGTCTTCTGGCCGTGGGCCGCAGTGGCGCATCTGGTGACAGGCGACGCGGTGCTGCTCGCGTTACCGTCCGCGCTGTTCTGGCTGGCCGCAGCCACAGCCTTCAGCCGCTGGCAGTTCGAACGAACCCTGCAGTTCGATGGCGCGGCCATTCGGAGGCCCGAGCGGCAGGGCAAGACCGATGGCGTCATGGAGCGCCTTTACCGGCTCCCGGGAAGATTCCTGCCCGATCCGCTGGCCGTCCTGATCGAAAAGGAATTGCGAACCTACGCCCGCATCCCTCGCTTCCGCATCGTCTACGCGATGTCCTGTTTCTTTGGCGTTATTGTGTTTCTGCCCATGCTGCGCAAAGGGCAACAAGGGTTCTTCCGCGACAATGCCCTGCCCGTCATGTGCCTGTATGGCCTGATGATGCTGGGACAGATCACCTACTGGAATGCGTTTGGCTTTGACCGGTCAGCCGCGCAGGGCTATTTTTCCTGGCCCGTCCGCTTTCGTGACGTGCTGATTGCGAAGAATCTGGCCGTATGGGCCATGCTGCTGCCCCAGGTTCTGGTAGTCGCCACCGTCTGCCAGATTGCTCATCTGGGCGCGGGGCCAGGCAAGATCGTGGAGACAGTGATTGTAGTAGCGGTGTCTTCCCTCTACTGGTTTTCGCTCGGCAACTATTGCTCCGTACGGATTCCCCGGGCCATGAATCCGGAAAAAATGAATCAGGTAACGAACAAGATGCAGGCGCTGACCATCATGGCTATGCCGGTCCTGCTGCTGCCGGTGGTAATAGCCTACTGGTCGCGCTGGTTCTTCGAAAGCCAGATCATTTTCTGGGCGATCATGGCCATCGCTGCCATTGTGGGCGCCATCTTCTACTGGGTCGGGCTGGACTCCTCTGTCCAGGCAGCGAACGGTCAAAATCGGGAGAAAATGCTCCTCGAACTGTCGAAGTCCGATGGACCACTGTCCATCACCTAAACTGGACTTCGTGCCGCCAATCGATAACCTCCTCGCTGCCCTCGGTGCCTGCCGGACGATCGACCTCGGGCAACCCTACTACACCGGGATGCCACACCATCCCGCACACCCGCCATTTCTGTACGGCCTGAACAAAAAGCACGGCGACTATGTGAATCCAGGCGGGGCCAGTTCCGCATCTGAGGGTTTGGCCCTCGGAGCGCATGTCGGAACGCACATCGACGCGCTGTGCCACTTTTCGTGCAACGGCCTGATGTTTGGCGATGTGGAAGCAGCCACCGCCCAAACCTACGCGGGCGGCCTGGAGCGGCACACCATCGACAAGGTGGCACCCATGCTGCGGCGCGGCGTCCTGTTCGATATCCCGAAGCTGATTGGCGTTTCAGCTTTGCCGACCGATTTCGTGGTGGAACCGGAGCACCTCGAAGCGACCGGCGTGGAAGTTCGCCCCGGTGACGTCGCCCTGATCCGTACCGGCTGGGGACAGTATTGGGATGACGCGGCAAAGTTCATTTCCCAGGTCCACGGCCCAGGCCCGAAACTGGCCGCCGCCCGATGGCTGAGTGAGCGTGGCGTCATCGCCGCCGGCAGCGATACGGCTCCATTTGAGTTCACGCCCAGCCCGAAAATGGAGGTCCACGTGCACCTCCTGGTGGAATGCGGCATCCATATCATTGAGTGCCTGAATCTGGAGGACCTCGCGGCGAGCGGGGCCACCGAGTTCGTTTTTCTGGCCGCGCCCCTGAAGATTCGCGGCGGCACGGGTTCCCCCATCCGGCCCCTCGCCCTGATCGCCAATTCCTGAGTATCGAAAACCAGATGCCACAACCCTACGACGCTTTTCTATTGATTTCTTTCGGTGGCCCTGAAGGCCCCGACGATGTGATGCCCTTCCTCGAAAACGTGCTGCGCGGCAAGAATGTCCCGCGCGAGCGCATGCTGGAGGTGGCAGAGCACTACCAGCACTTCGGCGGTATTAGCCCCATCAATGAGCAATGCCGCGAACTTCTGGCCGGAATCCGCGCGGAATTTGCCGCCCGCGGTTGCACCCTGCCCATCTACTGGGGTAACCGCAACTGGGCGCCCATGCTGGCCGATACCGTCCGGGAAATGCGCGACGCCGGTGCGACAAGGGTGTTGTCCATGGCCACCTCGGCGTTCGGTTCCTACTCCGGGTGCCGCCAGTATCGCGAGGATATTGAGCGCGCGCGGGAAGGCTTGGAAGGCGCACCCGTCATTGAGAAACTCCCCCCCTTCTGCTTCCGTCCCGGCTTTCTGGAAGCCGTGACAGACCGGGTCCAGGAAGCTCTGGCAGCCCTGCCCGATGCCGATGTGGTCTACACGGCGCATAGTATTCCGGAAGCCATGGCGGGCGTGGGGCCATATGAAAAACAACTCCGCCAGGTCTGTGCCATTGTGAACAGCAAGCTGGGCCTGCCCGACCCGGTGCTGGTGTTCCAGAGCCGCAGTGGCCCGCCGACGCAGCCCTGGCTTGGCCCCGATGTGTGCGACTACATTCGGCAGACCGATTCGAAGAAGATCATTGTGATGCCGGTTGGGTTTCTTTCCGATCACATGGAGGTCCTGTATGACCTCGACACGGAAGCGGCCGAAGCAGCCAAAGAACGCGGCATCGAGTTCCTGCGCGCAGCAACCGTTGGAACCCACCCGAAGTTCATCCACTGCATCTACGAACTGGTGGCCGAAGCGGTAGCGGCGAAGGGCTTTACGAGTTGTGCGATAGACTGCTGCAAGCCTCCGGCAAGGCCAGCTGCGAGGCCGGCATGAGCGGGCAGCTTCAGGGCAAGACCGCCATTGTGACAGGGGCCAGCCGGGGTATCGGTCGGGCCATCACAGAGACGTTCGTTCGCGAAGGCGCCCGCGTGTTTATATGCGGGCGCAAGCAGGACACCCTCGATGCGGTGGCTGCCGAAATCGGCCCGGCGGTGATTCCGGTGGCTTGCCACGTCGGTCGGGATGAGGATATTCAGGCCCTCCTCAAGCAGGCTGGCGACGTCGATATTCTGGTCAACAATGCCGGAACGAATGTCGCCCAGGGACCAGCCCTCGAAATGAACGACGCCCAGTTCGACAAGATGATCGAAGTGAACCTGAAGAGCGCCTTCCGCCTCATCAATGGCGTGGCACCGGGCATGTGCGCCCGGGGTTCGGGGTCCATCATCAACATCGCCTCCATCTCGGGCGTTCGGCCTCAATTCCACGGCATGCTCTACAGCATGACGAAGGCAGCGCTGATCATGATGACCCAGTCCTACGCTGTTGAACTGGGGCCGCAGGGCGTGCGGGTCAATGCGATCGCTCCCGGGTTGATTCAGACGAAGCTGAGCGAGTATTACTGGAAGGACGATACACGGCGGACCCACCAGATTGACCGGCAACCAATCCGGCACATCGGGCAGCCGGTTGAGATTGCTGAGATTGCGCTGATGATGGCCAGTGGCGCAAGTTCGTACATGACGGGCCAGACGATAGTAGTCGATGGCGGATACTTACTGAGTTCCATATGAAAACTTTTCTGACAGGACTATTGGCCGCAGCAGGTCTGCTGGCCCAGACCCATTGGGTAGGAACCTGGGGTGCTGCCCCGGCTACGCAATCGGATGAAGCTGCGATGAAGACGCAGAAGCTGCTGTTCGACAACCAGACGGTGCGTGAGATTGTCCACACCACGCTGGGCGGCGAAACCGTGCGGGTTCGTCTGTCGAATGCGTTTGGAGCAGTGCCCGTCGAGATCGGGGCGGCCCATCTGGCTGTCCGTAAGGCGGGTGCCGCCATCGATCCGGCTTCGGATCGGGAGCTGAAGTTTGGTGGGCGTTCGCGGGTGGAGATCCCTGCTGGTGCGGTCGTGTTGAGTGATCCGATTGCGGTAAAGGTACCCGAACTCAGTGATGTCGCCATCAGCCTGTATCTGCCTGGCAAGGTGATGGGTGCCGGAGTGCACTACTCGTCGCAGCAGACGTCCTATATCGCGAAAGGGAATGTGACCGGGGCGGCGACTCTGGAGAACCCGGAAACGTTCACTTCGTGGGTATTTCTGACCGGCCTGGAAGTACAGGCTCCGGCAACGGCCGGTTCGATCGTCACGTTCGGCGACTCTATCACCGATGGCGCACGGTCGTCGGTCGATGGCAACCATCGGTGGCCGGACATGCTGGCTTCCCGCCTTGCCGCCCGCAAAGGTGGGACGAAGTTTGGCGTGGTCAACATGGGGATCGGGGGCAACAGAATCCTCCATGAGGGCATGGCATCTAAGCGCCCCCAGTTCGGTATCAATGCGCTCGCTCGTTTCGACGCCGATGTGCTGGCGCAACCTGGCGTGAAGTATCTGGTGATCCTTGAAGGCATCAACGATATCGGCCATGCAGGATCCTCGGCACCTGCGAGCGAGACCGTAACGGCTGACGACATCATCGTCGGCATGAAGCAGATGATCGAGCGGGCGCACGAGAAGGGCATCAAAGTGATTGGGTGCACCATCACCCCGTTTGAAGGTCCGGCCAATATCACCCGGGGCTACTGGACTCCCGAGAAGGCTAAGGTTCGCGACGCCGTTAACGAGTGGATTCGCAGCGGCAAAGGCTACGACGGATTTATCGACTTCGACAAAGCAGTTCGCGAGCCGGCGAATCCGACGAAAGTCCTGCCTGCCTTCGACAGTGGCGACCAACTGCACCCCAGCGATGCCGGTTACGATGCCATGGGTAAAGCGATTGATCTGGCATTATTCCGCTAACCAGCAGGTTGCAGCCACGCTGGCCGCTCGGGATCGACCGGCATTTGAAGTCGACCACGCAGGTGACCGGTGGACCTGCGTGGGCTGGAGTCCAGACCGACAGCATGAATCTGGACACCAAAGCAACTCGCTTCGACATTACGGCCAAGGCAGAGGGCGACACACCTCCGAAGGTGGAAGCCTTCCGGTTGATGCTGCGGACGCTGCTCGAGGATCGCTTTCAGCTGCGGCTGCGCAGCGAGTCTCGCGAAACCCGAGTCTACGGCCTGGTTGTCGACAAGGGCGGCCCCAAGTTCAAGGAAAGCGCGTCGGGATGCCGGGCGAGAATTAGCGCTTCTCGCGCCAGTGCATGTCGGCGAAGGTCAGGTACTGATCCCAGTCGAACTCGGTTACGTCGTGTTTGCCGGAGCGGACGTGGTAGCCGATGTCGTGCATTACGGGCTGGTCCACCATCGGCATTTGGGTGATTCCCAGGCCCTTACGGCCCAAGAGACCATACACTCGACCGGCGTTCACGGCACTCAGGAATTCACCTTTCGGGTCGGAGCCGAGGTCTTCTGCGGCACTCGCTACGTAGAGCGGTCTGGGGGCGATCAGAGCCAGCAGTTCGTTGCCGTCAACCGGCAGCTTTTCCGGGTGCCCTGTGAACTCCTTGTAGGCCGGGTTGAACCAGTGCGGGAAGGCTCCGTTCAGGTGGTCTATGGTTTCGCCGAAGCCCCGCTTCAGGAGTGACGCCCCGCCTTTTCCGGATTCGTTGGAGATCACGAGCGAGAACCGGGTGTCCTGGGCTGCGGCCCAGAGTGCGGCTTTACCCAGGCGCGAGTGGCCGATTAGCCCGATGCGTTTCGGGTCGATTCGGGAGTCGGTCAGAAGGTGGTCGAGAGCTCGACTCAGACCCCAGGCCCAGACTCCCAGAGCGCTCCACTTTTCCGGTTCCGGGAAGAGCATGCGGGCACTCATCGGCAAGCCACCCACAAAATCGGGTTCGATGTCGTAGTAGTAGATGCTCGCCAGACCATAGCCGTGCGCCAGGATCTTCTCGACCTGCCAGGCAGCGGCGTTGGTGCCTCGGGTGCGCTCGTCGGCCTGCAGGTGCAGGCGTTTCTTCGGGTCCAGCTCGTCGGTGCTCCAGACCTCGTTCATGAGGATCCCAGGGTCCGCGTTGACGGTTTGATTCCCGTTGAAATTCAGGCCGACGAACACCGGAACTTTGGTGTTGCCTGGCGGCAGGTAGAGCAGGACCTGCATCAGCGGACCGTCGTTTCGGTCACTGAAGTAGATGGTGACCTGCTTGCGAACCGCCTTGCCCTTCAGCGCCTTGAGGTCCACCAGAGGCGGCATGACACGAATGTCTGTGTGCCCCGAGGGGGTCTTGCCATAGACCTTGTCTTCGAACAGCGCCATTAATTCGGGGCGGCGTTTTGTGGTCCAGGTGGCCGCATCTTTCACCGGCTGGCCGTCAGCAAGCGTAAGAGGGTCAGGGACCGGGTGGTTATACGTCAGATTTTGCGCCTGGGCGAAAGTGGTGAGGGCCAGGATTACGGCGAAGCGAACCATGGCGGCTACGTAATGCGGAGGTCGCGGCCGGACATTTCCTTTGGCTGCTTTTCGCCGAGGACTCCGAGGATGGTGGGGGCTACGTCCTGCAGCGACCCTACGGGGCGGAGTTTGCCCTTGAAGTCGTCTACCAGGATGAAGGGCACCGGGTTCGTTGTGTGGTACGTATGGGGGCCGCCGGTGATGGGGTCCACCATACATTCGGCGTTGCCGTGGTCGGCGGTGATGATCCAGCGACCGTTCTTTTCTTTGAGGCGCTGCCAGATTCGGCCGAGGCACTCGTCGATCTTCTCGACCGCTTTGATGGTCGGTTCGAGACGGCCGGAGTGGCCGACCATGTCGGCGTTGGCGAGGTTCATGACGATGACGTCGAAGTCGCGTTTGCCCATGGCGTCGATGACGATGTCGGTGACACCGTCGGCGCTCATTTCGGGCTTCAGATCGTAGGTCGCGACCTTGGGTGACGGCACCATTTCGCGCTCTTCACCGGTGAAGGGCTTTTCGATGCCGCCGTTGAAGAAGTAGGTCACGTGGGCGTACTTTTCGGTCTCGGCGACACGGAGATTCTTCCAGTTGAGCTCCTGGCAAACGTAGCCCATGATGTTGACGAGCGGCTCGCGGGAGAGAACGGTCGGCAAGTTGAAGCTCTTGTCGTACTCGGTCATGGTGGCGAACTTCAGGTCCTTCGGGGCGAGGGTACGGGCCGGGACTTCGAGGGTCTTGCTGATGAGAGCTTCGGTCAGTTCGCGGCCACGGTCGGACCGGTAGTTGAAGAAGAAGCAGGCGTCGTTGTCGCGGATGAGGCCGATGGGTTCATTGCGGCCATCGACGATGGTGACGGGTTCGATGAATTCGTCGGTCTGGCCGAGTTCGTAGGCTCGGCGCACGACTTCCACGGGGTCAGTGGACTTCAGGCCTTTGCCGAGAACCATGGCGTTGAACGCGGTTTCGACCCGTTCCCAGCGCTTGTCGCGATCCATGGCATAGAAGCGGCCGGAGACGGTGGCGATCTTGCCGAGACCGATCTCGTCGAGCTTCTGCTGGAGGGCTTTGATGTGTCCCAGACCGCTGTCCGGCGCGGTATCGCGGCCATCCATAAAGGCGTGGATGAACACGTTTTCGAGCTTTTCGCGCTTCGCCATGCGCACGATGGCATAGAGATGTTCGGCGAGGGAGTGCACGCCGCCATTGCTGACGAGGCCCATGATGTGGAGACGGCGGCCCTGTCTGGCATGGTCCATGAGGACCTTGAGGACGGGGTTGTCGTTGATTTCGCCCGACGCATCCATCTGGACGACGCGGCCGGCACCGATGTTGAGGTGGCCGACTTCGGAGTTGCCCATCTGGCCATCGGGCAGACCGACATACCCGCCCGAGGTGTGAACCAGGGAGTTGGGGAAGTCACGCAGGAGCGCGTCGTAGGTCGGCTTTTTGGCCTGGGCGATGGCGTTGCCTGCGACGGTTGGGGAAAAACCCCAACCGTCGAGGATTGTGAGGATCAGCGGTTTGTTTCGGGACATTTGCGTGTCAGTTATTACTGGCGGAACGCTTTGCGACCGAGGTACTTCGCGCCGGCGCCGAGTTCGGCTTCGATGCGGAGGAGCTGGTTGTACTTGGCGAGGCGGTCGGTGCGGGAGGCGGAACCGGTCTT